>JBFWYF010000918.1:0-3410 GCA_050186685.1 Pirellulaceae bacterium | reverse complement strand
AGGAAAGGGACGAGCTCCTCATCGTCGGCCTGCTGCGGACAGACGCATTCAGGACGTCCGAAGTATGCCACGGCGCACGCCAGTGCGGCGCCTCCGAACTGCATGGCTTCACGGCGCGACCAGAGTTCCGTCATGGTTTCTCCTCCACGAGATGATCGGGGGACAATTCAATTTCAACGGGGACGACTGCGCCCGGACGCACGGTGACGGGCTGGCTGGTCCGCAAACTACCGGCGGGATGCACCACCTGGATTTCGTACTGTCCTGGCGGAACCCCAGACCACCGGAAAGCTCCATCGGCCCCGGTGACGTGGCTGAAATCGTGGGGAAACACGAAAATCCACGCTCGCATCTGCCCATGGTAGCTGCAACCGATGCGAATCGGACTGCGGATGCCCGTGGCGCGCTCGAACAAGTGCGTATACTCGCCCCCCATGGGTGTGTTGACGTTAAACGGGCGTATCCCGTCGTAGGTCCTGACATTGTGAACCTGAGCATCGCTGTTGCGAAAATGGACGCGATCCCCCGCGCGAATCGCGAGCGTTTCGGGGACGAACTGGAAGTCCCGCTGGTCCATATTCGCTGTCCGGGATTCCCGCGAGGGACTGGCTTCGCGCAGCCCGGTGCCTTGCAAGGTCACGACCGCTTCGGCCAAGTAACCCCTCACAGGCCCTTTGACGTAATAACGGGCATACCGCCAAGGGCGCTGAGGATCGCGGCTATAGAAGATTTGCCCTTCGATGATTCCGCTGTCGGAGCGGGATTCCGCTGCACCACCAGCCGACGCCGGAGCACGGTCGTCGGCGAGGCTGTGCGCCTCGCAGAACCAGCTCCCACCCAGCAGCAAGCCCGCGGCCAGGAACTGCGAAAGGCTGATTCGTGCCGTAAGGCTCATATTGTCTCGTCGTAAAGATAGCGGCCCTCGGACCTCTCACCGTCCAAGCCACAAAGCTATATAACGGAACGACGGTCCGCAACTGCCGGCTCCTGCTTCAGCCGGGGGGAGAGGAGATTCAGCCCGATGCCCTATCACAGCGACGAGCTAGTCGAGCACATACATCGGTTGACTCCCACCCAAGTGTGGCAAAGGTTGGAAACGACACCAGATGGACTGTCGGCGGACGAAGCGGCAGCTCGTCAGCTGCGGTATGGTCCCAACCAGCTGGAAACGGTCCACCAGTTCGGCTGGCTCCGGCTGGTTCTGAAGCACTTCACAAATTTCTTCAGCATCCTGCTCTACGTTTCCGCGGCACTCTGCTTTGCCGCAGACCGGGTCGATCCCGCGCAGAGCTTGAGCGTGCTGGGCTGGGCATTGTCTGGCGTTGCCGTGCTGAACGGACTGTTCGCCCTGGCTCAGGAAGCTCGGGCGGAGCGGGCGATGGATGCCCTCCGCCGGTTCCTCCCCCAACACGTTGCTGTGCGCCGCCAGGGTACCGAAGTCTTGCTGGACGCCGCGGAACTGGTCCCCGGCGACGTGCTTCTGCTGCAGGAGGGAGACAAAATCGCGGCCGACGCGCGCATCGTGAAAGGCGACGAACTGCTCGCCAATAACGCCCCGCTCACGGGCGAATCGCGTCTGCTGCCGCTCGACGCACGGCCTTCGGCCGGTTCTTCCCTGGAAAGCCCCAATCTCGCGTTTGCCGGCTGTACCATCCTGCGGGGATCCGGAGAGGCCGTCGTCTTCGCGACCGGGCGGCACACGCAGTTCGGCCATATCGCAGCTCTGTCCCAGCAGACCGACCGTCCGCGGTCTCCGCTCGAGCGGGAAGTCGCCAAGATGATCCGCATCCTGACGTCGCTGGCGATATTCATGGGGCTGACGATGTTTGCCTTCGGTGTCGCGACGGGGCGCGACCTGCTCACCAACCTCGTCTTCATGATGGGCATTATCGTCGCCAATGTCCCCGAAGGACTGCTGCCCACGCTCACCCTGGCGCTGTCGATGGGCGGACTGCGAATGGCGCGCAAACAGGTGCTCGTCCGCAGCCTCGAGGCCGTCGAGTCGCTCGGGGCCGTTCACGTCATCTGTACGGACAAGACCGGTACCCTGACGATGAACCAGCTCGCCGTTGCGTCGATCGGGGATCCGCTCAGTGGGCTCGAGGTCCACGACTCCGCCTGCCGGCTGAACATCCTGCGGAGTGCCGTCGTAGCCTCGGAAGTTCACGGCCCCGTCCGAGCCCTGCGCGGCGATCCTCTCGACGTTGCCGTGTGGGAGATGTACGAGCGATCCAGCGGACTGGTCGCCAGCCTTGAACGCCGCTTCACGCGTCATTACCCGTTCGATGTCCACAAACGCCGGGAGGCCGGGCTTTACGTCGGTCCCGCAGAATGCCTGTTCGCCGTGAAAGGCGCATGGGAAGTCTTAAGACCGGCCATCACCCAAATCCTCGACAGTACGACGGGGACCTCCCTGCCCGCCGATGAGCGACGACTCGCCGAGGCCGATCAGGCCGTGCAGCTGTTGGCCCGGCAAGGCTACCGAGTCATCGCCGTCACCGCGCGACACCTGGCCCAGCCCCCTTCGCCCGAAACGAAAGCCGACGCTCTCGAGCACGAACTCGTCCTGCAGGGTTTCCTCGCTCTGGACGATGCCCTCCGGCCGGAAGTCCGTGCGGCGGTGCGCCGCTGCCATCGTGCCGCCATCCGCGTCGTGATGATTACCGGCGATCATCCCGAGACCGCCGCGGCGATCGCGCGGCGGGCCGGGATCTGGCATCCTCGCATTCCCGCCAACCAGCAGGTACTGGTAGGCCACGATCTCGAGACGCTGGCGGAAGCGGAATTGATCAGCCGTTTGGACGCCAACGTGTCGGTCATCGCGCGCACCACTCCCGACCAGAAACTCAAGATCGTCGGCGCCTACCAACAGATGGGCCGAGTTGTCGCAATGACAGGGGACGGCGTGAACGATGCCCCGGCACTACGGGCAGCCGACGTCGGCATTGCCATGGGTCGCAGCGGCACCGATGTGGCTCGAGAAGCCGCGGACCTGATCCTCCTGGACGACAACTTTGCCTCCATCGTGGCGGGCGTCGAAGAAGGTCGCACGATTTTCGGCAACATCCGCAAATTCACCGACTACGTGCTCGCCAGCAACGTCCCGGAAATTGTTCCGTATCTGCTCTACATCGCCCTGCCCGTCCCACTCGCGCTGACCGTCATCCAGATCTTGTCTGTCGACCTGGGAACCGACCTGCTACCCGCCATCGGACTCGGCCAAGAGCCTCCTGATCCGGATGCGATGCGTCAGCCGCCTCGTCCTCTCCACGCCAGCCTGCTGAGCGGCCGGCTGCTCGTACACAGTTATTTGTTCCTCGGCATGCTCGAAGCCGTGATCTCCCTGGGGCTGTTCTTCTATGTGCTGACCGCCGGCGGCTGGCAATGGGGTCAGGAGCTGGCGCCTCACG
>JBFWYF010000917.1:0-3411 GCA_050186685.1 Pirellulaceae bacterium | reverse complement strand
CAGACTAAAGGGTAGGATCTTACCCAAATCCTGCAGGCAAGCAACAAAATGCGATCCAGAATGATTGCCGATCCGCGGCTGGGGGAGCTGCTGTCGCTCCAGCGGCGGCTGCTGGATGCCACTCGCGCCTGGAGCCGCGGAGAGCGGCTGAGCGACGACGTCGCCGCCTTGCGCCGCGAGGCCATCCGCATCAATCACCAGCGCTACGTCGAACGGATTCCCGTGTATGGGCAACTGGCCGAAGACGTCGGGCTGCTGGGAGAAACGGATCTCGACGAGATCCTCAATGAATTGACGTTCACCGACGAAGTCTTCAAGAGCTACCCGCCGGAGTGGCTGCGTCAAGGAAACTACCAGGCCATGACGGAGTGGTTGGACAGCATCTTTTCGCATCCGTTGACGATCGACGGGGGTGCTATCCAGGATCTTGCGACGTGGCGGGCCCGCTTGCTGGAAGCGGGCGTGCGCCTGACATACTCCAGCGGAACGTCCGGCCGCATGTCGTTTGTGCCCCGGGATCCGCTCACCTGGCAGGCCCTGGTCCGCAACTCGCAAACCTATACGAACTTCACTTGGTGGGAGAACGAACGCGGCGAACGCCAGCCGTTCGATTGCCTGATTGCTGGTCCGCGCGGCGAAGGAATGGGCATTCAAGGTGCCGGCGCGGGACTCGCGCGCATGGCGGTCCGAACCCACTACCTGTTCGACCAGGTGGTCGCCGCGGAGGATGTCCAATCGTTGGGGCATCCCGGGACGGCGACGCGCACACCTCATGCCGACGACCAGCCCGCGTACAGCGCGGCGCACGCGTTCCTGTCCCGCGCCGCGACGGAGCAACGGCCCGTGCTGGTGTTCGGCACGCCTTTCCACGTCTTGCGGCTATGTGAACGGCTGCAGAAGTTCGAGCCCGCCGTCCGGGCCCATGAGCTGAGCGTCGTGGCGACGGGCGGCGGATGGAAGACCTTCAGCGACCAGCGGATTCCGCAGCAGCAACTGCGCGAACTCGTGTACCAGACGCTCGGTATCCCACCCCAGCGATGCCTTGACGCGTACTCCACCTCGGAATTGAATTGCACGCTCATCAGCTGCAAAGCGGCCCGATATCACGTGCCGCCGCTCGTCGAAGCCGCGACGCTCGACGAAGCAGGGCAGGGGACCACCGGGCGCGAAGGGACCGGGACGTTGGCCTTTCTCGATCCGTTCGCCATGTCCTACCCCGGTTTCTTCATCACGGGCGATGTGGCTGAACTGCGTCAGGGGAGCTGCGAGTGCGGGCGGCATGGCTGGTTTGTCGCGGGCGAGTTCTCTCGGCCAGCACACCGCGAAATCAAGGGTTGCGGTGGAATCCTGGCCGCCACCATCGCCTGACGAGATGCGCATGAGCGACCTACGCCTGGATGCTGCCCTGGAAGCTTGCCTGTCGGCGGATGGCGCTTGCCTCCGCGTCCCCGCGCTCGTCCAGGGCCAGCTGGTCGTGCCGTCCCCCGTCGACGCCGACGCCATAGCCGAACTCGCGGCCCCCCATGGCGGCGAACGTCCTCCCGGCGGAGCATTCCGTGCCCTGCGCCTCGGCGAGAACTGGGTCCTGCCGCTGCCCGGCGCTTCCAGCCAGGCGCCGGGGTACCTTGTTTTTCCCCGCATTCCGCCCGCCTCGTTGCTTCAGACCGATGTCCAACGGCTGGCCAGGGAGCTCTACTCGCTGCGCACGTCGGATGTGCTCGACTATGTCACCACGCTCCGCGGCGCGCTGCGCGACGTCGGCCGCGTCGCCCGGCGCGAAGCGCTCGCGGCCTCGCTGCGGGATGATCCGCTGCTGCCGCTGATCGTCGACCAACTGCCGCTCTTGTTCGACGCGGAGTCGCTCGGTGAAGCCATCGACCGCGAGCTGAGCATCGAAGGGCGCCCCGGACGGGACAGCCTGGATGGTTGGATCCCCGTCTCCGCGCGGGCCTACCGGGGCTTCACCGCCCGCGTCGCCGACGGGGTGTTCGGTAAGGGCTCACCGGGGATTTTGGCGGAATCAGCGCATGCGTTCGTACCTCGCGTGCGCGCGGTGCCGACACGCCAGCTGCATATCTCCGCGGGGAACTCGCCGTTCATTCCGATCCTGTCCTTTTTGCGCGGGCTGGCCGTTCGCGGCGCCCTGGTCATCAAGAGCCCCGCCGAGTGCTCGACCGTGGCGACGTTACTCGCGCTCGCGATGCATACGGCGGTTCCGGACCATCCGATCACGCGACATACTTCGCTCGTCTACTGGCCCGGCGGCGACCGGACGACCGAGGATGTCCTGTTCCAAGCTGGCGCCTTCGATCGCATCGTGGCGTGGGGAGCCCCCGACACCGTGCACAGCATCCGGCAGCGAGTCGCGGGAACCAAGACCCTGTTTCTGAATCCTCGCGCGGGCATCAGCCTCGTCGGGCGCGGCGCGGCAGATGTAGACTGGGCGCCCATCGCCCAGCAGGCCTGCATCGACAGCCTGATTGCGAATCAGCAAGCGTGTATTTCGTCCCTGGTGCACTACGTCGTGGGCACCGACGAGGACGTGGCGGAGTACTGCCGGTCATTGCAAGCCGCACTGGCTCAATGGGACCAACGCGTGCCCTATCGCTTGCCACCGGCAAGTCTGGGGCAGCTCCGGTTGCTGCGGCGCGGCGCCTGGCTGCAGGGGAAATGGCATCTTAATCGACGCGATGGCGAAATCTCCTCGGCCGTTGTCTACTTGCCGTATGCGTTCGACCTGTCCCAGCATCCGCAGTCTCGGGTCATCGTCGTCCGCAGGCTGGACCGTCCGGACGAGATTCTCAAGTACTTGTCCCCGGCCCTCTCGTCGCTGGGGATCTATCCCCCGCAGTGGCTCGACGCATTGCGGGATGCGGCGGCGGCGGCCGGCGTCAGCAACTTGTTTCCGCTAGGCGACGCGGAGCGCAATTACGCCGGAATGCCCCACGACGGGATGCGGATCCTGGCCGAGCTGGTGAACTGGGTCAACTCTGCGGGCTGATCCGTACCCGCCTGTGATAGCGGTCGTGCCGATGAGTTAAAGTTGACCACGTAAAGTGACGATGCCACCTTTCAGTGGAGCACAGATCGGGTTCCACGTGCCCGCAAAGTCCGATACTCCACCTTTCAGATGGCGGTGTCATCGTGGTCCCAATTCACCTTGTTCGCCGATGGCCAAGTCGACGACGGGTACCACGCGGTAATCCACTCTGCGTGTGGCTGCTGGCGGCCATCGTGGCCGGAACCGGCTGTACGCTCCCCTACCATTTTGGCCTGATCGCGCCACACCCCTACGTCGACGAAACGCTGCGCGGTGAACTGCGGACAAGTGGTGAACTGCTGCCGAACGAACTCGTCACGCAACCCGCGACGACTCTCGAACAGGCACCTCAGGAGCCCGTAGATCGGAAG
>JBFWYF010000916.1:0-3415 GCA_050186685.1 Pirellulaceae bacterium | reverse complement strand
GGCTGGCTCGACTGTATATCGTCCGTCGCCGCTGTGCCGGGTCCTGCGGGTCGATCGAGGGACCACCCACGACCCGGTCCAGTCGTCCGTTCGCGGCCAAAATCGCATCCCGCCACTGCTCGACACTCAGACGCCGCCGTGACATGTGAGCCAAGAGCCGGTTTTCCGGATCGGCCGCTGCGAACTGCGGCTCGTTCAGGCTGCTTTGACGATACGTCGCGGACAGGACAATCTCGCGCACCAGCCACTTGAACGACCAGCCGGAGCGGACAAATCGGACCGACAGATCGTCGAGCAACTCGGGGTGCGTCGGATGTTCCCCCAACTGGCCAAAATTACTGGGCGTTGCCGACAGCGGACGCCCCAGGTAGAAGCCCCAGATGCGGTTAACCAGGACTCGGGCAAACAGCGGATTGTTCGCCGAGGTGATGGCGTCGGCCAGCTCCCGTCGCCCGCTGCCCTGGCGAAAGTTTGCTGGCTCGCCCTCGGATAACACGCGCAAGAACCGCCTCGGCACCAACGGCCCCTTATTCTCGACATTCCCGCGGATGAAAACGTTCAGGTCGGTCGCGGTCCCCTCCGTGACGATGTGCATCGCCTGCTTCGGATCCTTCGCTTCCCCGACGGCTTTCTTACCGTTCTCGAACTCGTTGTTTCCCTGTTGGCTGCCGTCCGCTTGAGCCGCGTCAGCCGTGAGCGGCCGATTAAACATCTGCGTGCTCGCGAATACGCCGGCCATTGCATAGTAGTCCTCTGTGCTGATGGCATCGTACTTGTGATCGTGGCAGCGAGCACATGCCAACGTGAGTCCCAAGAGTCCGCGGCCCACGATGTCGACGCGGTCCTCCCATTCGTCTGCCATGACCGCCAGGCTGCGGCGGCTGTAGTACTTCGGCCCCAGTCCGACGAATCCGAGCGCAGGCAGATGCGGCGAGTCCACTCCTTCGGTCAAATCCGCCGCCAGCTGCATGTGCACGAAACGGTCGTAGCCGATATCCTCGTTGATCGCTTGAATCACCCAGTCGCGATACAAGTACGCATTGGGATAGTAAAGCGATTCGTCCTTGCCCACGATGTGAGCCTGATCTTCGGCATAGCGAGCCAGGTCCAGCCACAGTCGAGCCAGCCGCTCGCCGAAGTGTGGCGATGCAAGCAACCGATCGACGACGTGTTCCCAGGCGGTAGGACGCGTGTCGGCCGCGAACTCGGCGAGTTCCTCGAGTGACGGTGGAAGCCCGGTCAGGTCGAATGTCACGCGGCGCAGCCACACGGAGCGAGGGGCCTCGGACGCCGGCCGTAAGTTCTCTTCAGGCCAGCGAGCCTGAATGAATGCGTCGATTCCCGTTCTCGACCAGTTGCGGTCCGCGACCGCGGGGCGCGCCGGAACGGTGAGTGGTCGGAGAGACCAGTGCTCCCGAGCCGCCACGTAATCGATGGCGGTGGAGGATGGCACGGCCGAATCGCCAGGCGCTTCGTGGCGAGGATCGTACGCGCCATCGCGAATCCACGTTTCGAAATCTGCCAACACCGGGGCCGCCACCTTGCCGTCCGGTGGCATCTCCAGACCCTCGTATCGCAGCGCTTGCATCAGCAGGCTGCCCGCCGGATCGCCCGGCACAATTGCCGGTCCGCTCTCGCCGCCGCGGCGGAGACTTTCGCGATTGTCGAGCCGCAGTCGCGCCTCCTGCTTTTTCGATTCGGCTGAGTGACATCGATAGCAACGTTCCACCAGCACCGGCCGAATCTTCTGCTCGAAAAACTCAGCTTGTCGCGAGTCTTTCCCGGGTTCGCCGGCTGCTCCCGAGGCCGCCGAGCTGAAGACGGCGACGCCGGCCAACAGTATTGAAACCAGGCGGTGACGGGACGAAGGGGGGCGAGCCATGGATTGCTCCCGGGGGGCGCGTAGCGTGGCGGGTGCCGCTGGCGGGAAGGCAGGATAGGTTAGCGAGCCATTCCCGCTGCGGCTCTTGTCGTTGTAACGTGCTGGCCGGGGAAACTCAAGTTGAACGCCCCGTAGCCCCTTTCGCCAATAAGGGCGCACTAGAAAGGGGGCACAAGCGATTCCCCGCGGCGCGGCCCGTTCGTCGTCCCCCACGTTCGGGCGAACGTGGCTACGGGAGGCGAGCGAGAGGTGAAGCGATCAGCTGACGATGCCGAGCAGCGAAAGGGACAGCATCGTGGCAATCCCGATCAGCCCCGCTGCAATCGTGATACAAACCCACAACGGAACTGCATGTCGCCGAGAAGTCGTGGGGCGCGGGAGATGGGAGCCGCGGTAGATCGTGCTGATCGACGACTCAAGATCGTCTGTCCCAGACCACACGCCAGGGGGTGGAGCAGTCTGGCTCGAGGTCGACACGAAGATCGAACTGGACGACAAGCTGGCCTTTCCGGAATCCGCGGAACTAGCGAACTGCCTGTCACTGCCCGACGGCGGCGGTTCAAGATCAGGCATAACGTCCGACAGCGAGACCTTCGGCCGGGAATTGGACGTAAGTGCCGTTTGCGAATCCGAGGGTTTCGAACCGGATGCATTCGAAGGAGGCGCTTTCGTCAGGGACACCTTTGCCATGTCCGGAACCGTGTCCGCCATGGCAGTCTGGTTGATCTTGGTGAGACCATTACCTGCGGGTGGCAAGACCGTATCCGATAGCGGTCCGCTGCCAGGGTCCGAGGGCATGCGCGGGTCGAAGTGCGGTTCCGAACCGGCATGGGCCGAGAAGGTTCCGGGCGGAAGCCCAAAACTGCTTGCATCGGCGCTGGCCGCCACCAGGTGAGGGCGGGTCACGACGGGCGGGCCGGTACGGTTTGAATCCAGCCAGCCGACGAGAGCCTGGCATACTTCGTCGCAGCTGCCGAACCGTTCCTCGCGCCGCTTACTCATCATCTTGTTGCAGATCGCGACGAGCTCTGCGGGGCAGTCCGGCCTGTCGATCTCGACTCCTGGCGGTTTCTGCGATTGGTGGCCGGCGATCCGTTGGGCGAGCGTGCCCGTGGGGAACGGTGGGTGCCCGGTCAGCGCGAAATACAGTGTACATCCCAGGCCGTAGATGTCCGCCCGGGCATCGACATCGTGGCTGTTCAAGGCCTGTTCAGGAGCCAGATAATCGGCCGTGCCGAGCACGTTCTCGTTGTATTGGATCGTCAGCGAAGCCAACTCCTCATCGGAAGCCAGGGCGAGGCCAAGATCGAGAATCTTGACGGTTCCGCTCGCATCAATCAGCAAATTGGCCGGTTTGACATCGCGATGGATCAGCGCATTGTCGTGCGCGTGTTGCAGGCCGCGGGCCGCCTGGATAATGATGCGGGCGGCCTGATCGTACGGCAGCGGTCCATCTTCCTTGACAATCGCCTGGAGGTCCCGCCCGCGGATGTACTCCATCGCGATGTAGTGATTGTCCCCCTCGTTATTGAT
>JBFWYF010000915.1:0-3419 GCA_050186685.1 Pirellulaceae bacterium | reverse complement strand
CAAGGACTGTGCGGCTCGGCTACTGCCAGTCGACAGCGAACACAGCGCGGTATTTCAAGCTTTACAAGCGGGGCGGCGGGAGCAACTGAAACGCATTGTGTTGACGGCCAGCGGCGGGCCGTTCCTGCGTTACACTCAGGAGGCCCTGGCCGGCGTGACGGTCAACGATGCGCTGGACCACCCCACCTGGGATATGGGACCCAAGATCACCGTGGACTCGGCCACTATGATGAACAAGGCGCTCGAGGTGATCGAGGCCCGCTGGTTGTTTGACCTGCAGCCCGAGCAGATCGAGGTAGTCATCCATCCGCAGTCGATCGTTCATTCGTTTGTGGAGTTCATTGACGGTTCGGTTGTGGCTCAGCTGAGCCCACCGGACATGAAGCTGCCGATCCAATATGCACTGTCGCATCCCGAACGTTGGTCGGGGCCGACGGCGAAGCTGGATTGGAGCCAGGTAATGAGGTTGGAGTTTGAACCTCCGGATTGGGATCGCTTTCCTGCGCTGCGGCTGGGTTTTGAAGTGGCGCGGGCGGGCGGTACGTCGGGAGCAGTCTTGAATGCGGCCAACGAGGCGGCCGTGGCAGCGTTTCTGAACGGAGAATTGGCGTTCCTCGATATCGTGCCGGCATGCCGGGCGGTACTGGAACAGCACGAGTTTATTGCTCAACCCACGCTCGAGCAGCTGATTGGGCTCGATGCCTGGGCCAGGCGGGAGGTAGCAAGGTGGGTTTCGAATTGATGGCCGCATCGGACGGAGCGCAAACAATCATCACGGTGCTCAAGGTCGCGATCGGCCTGGGCTTTGTGATTTTCGTCCACGAGCTCGGGCATTTTCTCGTCGCGAAGGCCTGCGGCGTCAAATGTGAGAAGTTTTACATCGGGTTCGACTTTCCGATGCCGTTCGGTTTGCCGTCGCGGCTGTTCCGGTTCCAGTGGGGCGAGACAGAGTACGGCATGGGCGTGTTTCCGCTGGGGGGATACGTCAAGATGCTCGGACAGGACGACAACCCGTTGAATGCGGAGGAAGAGGCTGCGCGGACTCGGATGGCCGGCGGCGAGAGCGGAACGGGGCCGTCGACCGCCACCGCTGCGGTAGCGCCCGCGACTCGGACCTACGAGATCGATCCTCGCAGCTATACGGCCAAGGCGGTCTGGCAGCGGATGCTGATCATCTCGGCCGGAGTCATCATGAATTTGATCTTCGCCGTCATTTTCGCGGCGTTCGCCTACCGATCGGGCGTGTCGTATACACCGTGCGAGATTGGCCAGGTTGTTCCCGGCGGACCTGCCTGGACCGCGGGCATCGAGCCGGGCATGCGCATTGTCCAGATTGGCAAGGAAGGAGAGCCGCGCGAGAGCCTGCGATTCGATTTTGATCTGCGACAGAGCGTTTATGCCCACGGGGATGGCTCGGACCTGCACCTCCTGCTGCGGGACAATCAAGGGCAGGAGGTCTGGAAGAGCCTGCGGCCAGTCACGATTCGCGAGGGCTGGGAATCCCGCTCGAACATCGGCATTTCACCCATGCTGACGCTGCAGCTGGCTCCGGAACAGTTTGCCGCGAAAGAGTCGGCGGCGGCGCAAGCCAGCCCGCCGCTTCAGGGGAATGACCGCGTGGTGGCCGTGGATGGCCAGCAGCTGTCGGATCAGCTGGATCTGCAGACCTATCTGGCCACCTATCCGGATAAGGCCATTCAGCTGACCGTGCAGCGCCAGTCGCTGACGGGCGATGCGGGATCGCCCGTCGAGGTCCGCGTCCCGGCGCAGCCGCTGGTGGACGTGGGGCTTGTGATGGAATATGGACCGATTGCGGCCATTCGCCCCGACTCGCCGGCCGCTCGGGCGGGGCTGAAAGTCGGCGACCGCATCCAGGCCGTCGCGGGCCAGCCGGTCGTCGATGCTATGCTGTTGCCCGAAATGTTGCGTCCCTTCCATGGGCGGGATGTCGAGTTGACGGTCGAGCGAGCCGGTGCGGCCGAACCGGTGGCCGTCACCGTTACGCTCACGCCGCCGACGTCGTACAGCTGGTTTGCCATGTTCGGTTGTCCGATGGCCAGCGATGCGCTGGGAGCAGCGTATGATGTCGAGCGTACCGTCCGAGCGGTGGTTCCGGGCAGTCCGGCCGAGAAGGCCGGTTTCCAACCGGGCGACGTTGTCACCGCCATGGAATTCGCCTGGGGTCCCGGCAAAACCCAATCAAAGCCGCTGCCCGGTCACGATACCGTTGTGCCGCTGGACGACAAGCAGTACACCTGGCCCACGTGTTTCGCGGCCATGCAGCAGATGGAGAGCGACGAGGTCATCAAGTTGATCTATGAACGGGGCGGCAAGGCGGCGACGGCGAGCATGACGCCCGTGCCGATTGCGGCGTTCAATCCGGATCGCGGCTTCCGCTTCCAAGCGGCCAGCGAGATCCATCAGGAACAGCGCTGGTCCGCGGCGATTCAGCTCGGCGCGCGCCAGACGTGGGAAGATGCCTTCCGCGTCGTCGGCATGCTCAAGAATCTGGTCACAGGCCGCGTGTCTGTGGCCAATCTCGGCGGCATCGGCTCGATCGCTTACGTGGCGGGGGCCGAGGCGAAGCAGGGCACGGCCCGGTTGCTCATCTTCTTGACGATGCTCAGCGCGAACCTGGCGGTGCTGAACTTCCTTCCGATTCCCGCCCTCGATGGCGGACATATGATGTTCTTGTTGTACGAGGGGATCTTCCGCAAGCCCGTCAACGAACGACTGCAGGTCGCTCTGACCATTGTTGGCGTGACGTGTTTGTTGGGGCTGATGATCTTCGTTAATGCCATGGATTTCACCCGTTTCCTCCAGTTCTGAGATCGATGGAATCCATGCAGACCATTTCGACCGAGGCCGGCGGTCCCGCCGCGGGTGCGCCGCGCCTCCGCGCGGAGGCCATCCTGCGGAGCGTGCGCGTCGTGCTGTTCGACGCCGTAGGTACCCTCCTGTTTCCGGACCCACCGGTCGCCGAGGCGTATTTTCAGGCCGGCCGCCGGCATGGTTCCCACCTCAATCGGCACGAAGTGCGGGACCGCTTCCAGCGGTCGTTCACCCGGTCGCATCAAGGAGGCTGCTCGAGCGAAGTCGTCGAACGGCAACGCTGGCAGACGATCGTGGCCGAGGTGTTCGACGATGTGCCCACGTCCAACCGCGACGCTTTATTCCAGGAGCTGTGGTCCCATTTTGAAGCGCCGCCATCATGGAAGCTGTTCGACGATGTGCCTGGCGTGTGGGACGAACTGCGCCGGCGCGGCAAGCAGCTGGGAATCGCCTCGAATTTTGATGCGCGCCTGATCACGCTCTGCCGGACCCTGGCGCCACTCGACACGGCCGAACGAGTCTTCTGCTCGTCGCAGGTGGGCTACTGCAAGCCGGATCATCGGTTCTTTCTCGCGATCCAGCAGCAG
>JBFWYF010000914.1:0-3426 GCA_050186685.1 Pirellulaceae bacterium | reverse complement strand
CGGGACGGAGCACCAGTTTATCCGGGTCCTCATGCTCGATGCGACCGGTCACGACTTCGCCGTTAGCCGTTTCAATGACGATGGAGGCGTACTCTTCCGCAATCACCTTCGAGGGAAGCAAAATGGAATCGAGAATCTCGGCGAGGGGCTGGCGTTTCAACAAGCCTTTCAAGTCGGGCCCGACCGTTCCCCCCGCAGCACCCAGCCGATGACACTGGCCGCAGCCCAGATCGCGAAAAGCCGCTTCCCCCTGAGCAAAGGACCGCCCCGATGCCACTGCTTCCAGCGCAGGCAGCAGATCGGGCGGCGTCCAGGCCTGGACAAACGGTCGAGATGGAGGGAGCTGCCGGATCCAGTCGCGGACGAGCGCCACGGCTGCCGTATCGACCTGCCGGGTGACGAGCGGTGGCATCTGCCCCGCACCACGTCGCGACAACCGATGGAGCAATACCGACCGGTCGGGATCTTGAGGTGCGACAAGCATCGCGTTGCTGATGCCAAACGTATCGTGTTGCGGACGCGCGCCGATCAGACGCGTATTTTCGCGAGCGGTCGAAAACGTGAGTTCCATCTGCGAGTTGCCGCCGCCGGCCTGAGTGTGGCAGGCGGAGCAATTGACGTGGAGGTACGCCCGGACGCGTGCCTCCAGTTCCTGGGAGGCGTCGGCCAGCTGGGGCAGTCGTTGAAGTTCGTCGACCGGTTTGGTCAGCGGCTTATCAAACAGCTGGATGTGGTTCAACGTGAGGAGCTGATGTGCCGTCGTGGGACCGTACGGGTGGTCGCCGTTCAATTGGGCGTCGGAGATTCCCAGGACGAAGTTGGCGGCCCGGCTATGGCACGTTAAACAATCGGTGCGGCTTGGGATCCGCCACGACTGACGGTGGGCTGTCCCGGAAGAGGTGACAGCGATTTCCAGGTCGGCGCCATCAGCGGGCACCAGCACGGCGTCCGACTGATCCTCATTCCACCGGTAGGAGTAGCCCGCCCATTCGCCCTGCTGCCGGAGCAGAACACGCGTCTCGAGCCTTCGGCCGGATGTGGGGACGCCGGGTTCCGTTTCAAGCGACAACGTCTGGACCAGCGCGGTGCCGTTGGGAAACGTCCAACTCTTGCGGGCATCGTGGTTAACCGGTTCGCGGCCGGGTATCGCCATATAGCGATCGGCCGTCGCGCCATCGGCCCAACCCGGCACGCGCACGGAATAGGGAATCAATCCATCCGCGGGAACCAGCCGCGCGGTGTCGCGGAACAGGCCGGTGTCACTGAGCCGAGTAGGAAAGGGAGCCAGTGGTGTCTCGGGCGCCGGCGAAGGCACGAGCCGGTACAGCCCACTGCCGTGATCGACCACCAGCAGATTCCCACGCTGGTCGACACGGAAGGCCGAGATCTGCAGCGAGGTGTCGGCCAATTCGCGATGCCAGAGCACTTGCCGGCCGTCATGGTGCATGCCCCAGATTCGGCCACTCGAATAATCCCCGTAGATGTATGCGCCCTTGAGAGACGCGAGCAGTTCTCCGTAATAGACCACACCGCCGGTCAGCGATCGGAATGCACTGTGGTGGTGCTCGATCGTGGGTGCCACATGCGGTGTCGGCCCGCGTTTACGCCCGAGGTAGAACGGATGGTTCCCCTCATAGACGCTCCATCCGTAATTCTCGCCCGGCCGTACCAGGTGAGCCGTCTCCCACAGATCCTGCCCGTTGTTGCCGACCCATACGTGCCCGGTGCGGGGATCGATTCCCATGCGCCAGGGATTGCGCAGGCCGTACGCCCAGATCTCGCCGCGTGTATCCGGCCGGCCGACGAACGGGTTATCGGAGGGAATCCCATACCGGAGATCGCCGTCGCGCCGATTCACATCAATCCGCAGGACGCTGCCCAGCAGATCGTCCAGCGTCTGACCGGAGTTCCAGGTGTCGGAGTCGCTCGTTCCGTCGCCCGTGGTGATATACAACATCCCATCCAGCCCAAACGCCATATCGCCGCCATCATGTCCACCGGACTTCCATTCCAGCACGACTTCGGCCGACTCGGTGTTGAAGCGGAACGGCGCCTCGCGGTCGACCACATAGCGAGTGATCTGGTTTGTGCGGTCTTTCTCGCCAGTTTCACCATTGGAAAAGACGAAGACCTGCCGATTGCGGAGGTAATCGGGATGGAAACAAAGCGAATACACCATCCGGCGTGGCACCTCGAGCACGACCTCGCTGCGGGCCACGTCGGGGTCGTTCTGGAACTGCACAATCCGCGAGGGTTTGTCGACAGCGCCTCCCTGTAGGACGACGAGCAACGCCTCCGTCCCCGGTTCGTCCGCCACGTACATGGGGGACGGCAGATCCAGGCGCGTGAAGACCTTTTCGACGGTGTAGGGCAGTGGAGGCTCGGGCGACCCGATGAGGCGAGCATTGGTCCATTCGACGCGTCGCTCGAGACCGAACGGCTGAGCGGCAGCCCAACCGGCCAGTAATTCGGCAGCCAACAGGACCCAGAGCACATCGTGCCGGCGCGGTAGCCGGAAAACGGACGGCATAGCGTCTTCCTTATTGCCAGGTGATACCCAGTTGTTGAGCGACCGCCGTCAGATACTGCCGCGCTTCCCGCGCCGCGTTGTCCGGGTTGTCGATGTACGGATACAGTTCGACCGTGACCCATCCGTCGTATCCGGTACGCTGAATGGCGGCCAGAGTCGCTCGAAAGTCGATCGCACCATGTCCCGGAATAAGGTGCTTATGAACGCGGGTTGCGGCAATATCCTCGAAGTGGTAATGGCGGGTGTGAGGGGCCATGCGTTCGACCCAGTCCTGCGGATCCTCACTGACGCAGTAGGCGTGACCGATGTCAAAGTTCAGCCCGATCCAAGGCGAACGGACGCGATCGACAAAGGTGAGGTACTGGTCGAACCTCTCGATCAGCAGTTCGGGTTCCGGTTCGATCAGCAGCGGGATCTGCAGGTCCTCGGCGACTTCGACACAAGGCATGATTTCATCGTAGAAGGTGCGGGCGCCCTGTTCCCAAGTCTGGTCGGATGTCAGCAGTCCGCCGGGTTCCGTGGTAATGTGCGGAGCGCCCAGTTCTTTCGCGAGCCGCAGGGCGCGTTTCGTGTGCTCGCGCCGGATCGCACGGTAGTGGGGATCGGGATCGGTCCACCCAGGATGCCAGTATGGTTGACGGGGGTCCGCCACCGCGTTCATCATGAACGCGTTCACGTTCGAGATGGTCAGCCCTTTATCGGCGAGTTGCTCGCGAATCGACTGTTTCCGTTCTTCCAACAGATGCGCCGGCCAGGCGTGGGGAACATCGGCTAGAATCTCGATGCCGGAATAGCCGAGATCCGCAACTTTGCGGATGGTATCCTCGATCGAAAAATGCATGTACGCATTGCTGCTGAAGGCCAGTTTCATTGACATAGGGCGGGCCAAGTTAGGT
>JBFWYF010000913.1:0-3427 GCA_050186685.1 Pirellulaceae bacterium | reverse complement strand
TGGTGACCCCTCCGTCTTCGTTCGCGGACGACCCGCCCCAGACGAATGACCGTCTCCGGGAGTTGCTGAAACAGTTCCCCGACGCCGACGCCAATCGTGATGGTGTCCTGACGCTGGACGAAGCGCGCGACTACCGGCAAAAGATCGCTCCCAAGAAGGGCCCGGCCCAGGCTAAGGGCAAGGCGAATGCCGCGGCGAAAGCTCAAGCGGCATCGCGAAACGACCGTAATCTGCCCGAGCCGACGTTCGCTGATGTGAAGTACGGCTCCGCCGAGCGCAATGTGCTGGATTTCTACAAGGCTCCGTCGGAGCGTCCCACACCGCTCGTCATCAACAGCCACGGCGGCGGATTTGTAGGCGGCGACAAGCGGTCCAGTATTAACGCGGCAGCGGTGCGAGCCATGCACGAGGCCGGCATCAGCTTCGCTTCCATTCACTATCGTTTCGTCGATGGCAAAGAGACGATTTTTCCGGCGCCGCAGCACGATGGCGCTCGCGCCGTCCAGTTCCTACGCAGCAAAGCCAAGGAGTGGAACATCGATCCCCAGCGTGTCGCCTGCATGGGAGGCTCCGCGGGCGCGGGCATCTCGATGTGGATTGGTTTTCACGAAGATCTGGCCGATCCTCAGAGCGAGGATCCCGTGCTGCGCCAGTCGACCCGCATACAGGCGATCGGAACGTTTGGCGGGCAAGGGACGTACGACCCCATCGAAATTAGGCAGCTCGTCGGCGGACGTGCCTGGGAGCATCCGTCGATCTTCAAAGTCTATGGCGTGACAACCGCGGAGGAGGCGCTTCATCCCACGCCCGAGCGGAAGAAGCTCTACGACGAAGCGTCCGCGATTACGCATCTGACTCGCGACGATCCGCCTTTGTACATGGTCTACAACGAAGCCGACGGACCGTTGCCGGAGAACGCCCGCCCGGGCCAAGGGATTCACCATCCGAACTTCGGGCGGCAACTGAAACAGAAGATGGACGAACTGGGAATCGAAAACGTGTTCGTCTATACGCCGGACGAACCGAATCGCAACGCTGCGAAGGAAATGCTCGAGTTCTTCCAGAAGTACTTCCAGGCTCGGTGAACCGTGTGGCGCAGTACACGTTCGTGACGTACTGGTTCGCCCCGGAGAAGACTGTCTCGCGCGGAGGCGCAGTGGCGCTGAGTGGCGTAGGAATTTGCAGCTAGAGATGGCACCGGAGGGGAATACCACGAATCAAGTGGGCCGACTGGTGGCCGGGCGTCGAAGAATTCGGGGCCGGCGGTGAAGACGGGTTGGGTGGCATACACCGGTGAACTTGGAAGATCGTCTTGCCGTACCGGCCCACGTTCGAGAGCCGCGCTGTCCGGCTCGAACGGTACGTCCGTTACGAAGTCGAGGCACGACCGTCAAGAAACGAAAAGGGCCAGTCGCAACTGGCCTCAAAGTCACTGGCTCTTGGGGCAGAAAGTAGCCAGTGAGCGAGTGCAATTTATTCGACCATTCCCCACATTGCAAGAACCAAAATCTCGGCGAACGGCATTTTCTCCACGGTCGTCATCGCTGAATGGAACCACCCCATTCCGAGGGAATAAACGATAGCGATCAGGCGGAGTTTAGTGCCGTTTTCCTTGTACCTGTTTCGCGTCGGGACAGGTTGCGCAACCCGTAGCAGCAGGCGAGTACGGAGTTCACTCCCGGCTCGCCTCCGGGGCCGACGGAATGGGAGGGATTCGCAGGCCAGCCGTGGTTGCGCCTTAGCAGACGTCGGAATCCCGCCATGCCTTCTTAGAACAAACGGCGTTCCCAGGCCGGCGCGAATCGCCGCATGGTGGCTCCGTCGTCGCGGCTCCGCATGCCACAGCGCCGATACACCTCATGAGCGCGTGCGAGCTTATCCCGATCCAGCTCCACACCCAATCCAGGTCCCATCGGCACGGCCATGGTTCCACCCTCGATCGGCAGCTTGCCTCCCCGAAGAATGTCCGCCGAGTCGGGCAACCAGATGTAGTGCGTATCGCTCGGATACGTCACCTGCGGCGTGATGGCACCGGCGTGGATCATGGCGGCCATCGTGATCCCGGCATGGTTGTTACTGTGCTGGCTCATTCCCCATCCCAAGGCTTCGGTGAGTGTGCCCAGCGACTGGAACGCCGTGAGCCCTCCCCAGCCATGATGATCGCCGAGCACGATATCGATGGGCTGGATCCGCACGGCATCGGGAATGTGTTCGAAGCGGGTCACACACATGTTCGTGCTCATTTTTAGTCCCGTGGCCTGGCGAACTTCGGCCATCGCCGTCTGGCCGGCCACCGGATCCTCGTAGTACTCCAGCGGCAAATCTCGCAGCGCCGCGCCGATGCGCAGTGCGGTTGGCACCCTCCAGACTCCATTGGGATCGATCCGCAGAAGACACGTATCGGCGAATCGGGCGTGCATCGCGCGCAGCGTCGCCAGTTCGACATGCGGATCCAGCACGCCGGCTTTCAATTTGAAGACGCGAAAACCGAGACGAGCACGGAGCCGATCCGCAAGTTCGGCCATGGCTTCCGCGTTGAGCACCTCACCCCACGAGTCGAGCGCCCTATCTCCCGTACCTCGGTCATCTACCAGCCGCGGATCGCTCAGCACCGCGGGGTGATCCGCGGCATAGCGATAGAACAGGTAGGCAGCGAACTCGACACGCTCACGCACCTTACCGCCGAGAAGTTGCGATACCGAGAGTCCGACAGCTCGCCCGGCGGCGTCGAGGCACGCGAGCTCGATGCCCGCGTAGGTGCTGTTACTCAGCTTCCGTAGCTCTCCCGCCAGCGCGTGATAATCCCAGACGCTCCGGCCCACGAGCAGCGGGGCGGCGCGCCGCAGGTTCTCGGTTATCGCCTCGCCGCCGTGCGTCTCGCCGATACCAACCACGCCGGCATCGGTGTGCAGCTCGACGATGTTGCGCAGGAAATAGGGCCCGTGGCAACCACTGGCCGCAAGCAGCGGCGGGTCCGGCAAAGCGATCGGCGTCACCGTCAAACGGGTAATTCGAGGAGCGTTCGACCCTCGTCCTCCGCTCTCTTCACCTGCCCGGATCGGGCGGTGTCCCCCGCCTGGGCCTGAGACCGCGGCGGAAGCGGCGACCGCCGAGCCGATGAGCCGGCGGCGCGAGATCGGCGACGAACCGTGAGAATCAGGCATGATGGGCTGCTCCGAGGGACGGGGAAGCACTTCCGAGGACGATGACCAGGCAGCTGCACCTGCATGCAGCGCTTGGCCAGAGGCATGCGGCCCGCTCGGCCGCATTGTCAGCGGTCCGAGCCGCGGAGGGCACTGACCGCGCCACCGACATGGTGGTGCACTTCGGACGTGGCTCGTACGACCAGGCACTGCAGGGGACGGTAGTAGACAATCGTGCCGGGTCCGCCGTGGACATCCCAGAAGTCCGGCTTAATCGTGCGCTG
>JBFWYF010000912.1:0-3437 GCA_050186685.1 Pirellulaceae bacterium | reverse complement strand
TGATGGTGGCCAGCTACCAGGTCAGCGGTGCGGGCCAGAGCGAGTCGGTCCCCACGGATTCGTTCAGCTTGAACTTTGAGGAAATCAAGGTCACGTACGTCGAGAACGACAACAAGGGCAAGAAGAAAGGGAACGTCGAGTTCACCTGGAAGGTGGAAGAAGGCGAGAAGTAATCCTCGACTTCCATACTCTGCAGCCTACGACGCGGTCGCCGAGGTCTTCGCTTCGGTGACCGCGTTTTTTCGATTCCCATGGTGCTGCGCAGGCGGGCGACGCAAAAGGAGCTTCCATGGCACTGAGTCAGGCTACGCGGCATATCAAGATCAGCACTCCGCTCGGCGAAGACGTGCTCCTGCTGACGGCGTTCGCGGGCCGCGAAGAGATGTCGCGGCTCTTTCATTTCCACCTGGATCTGATCTCGGATCGCGCGGACATCGAAGCTAAAGAGATTGTCGGCAAGAATGTCACGTTCAGTGTGGAGCGAGCGGACGGGTCGGTGCGCTACTTCAATGGCTTCGTCAGCCGATTCGCGGCAGGCGACGAGGAAGATGGCCGGCGGAATTATCGAGCCGAGGTGGTACCGTGGCTGTGGTTCCTAACCCGGACGGCGGACTGCCGCATCTTCCAGCAGATGAAAGTCGGGGACATTGTGCAGCAGATCTTTTCGGAGCTCGGTTTCACCGACTTCGACGTCTCGCTGCAGTTGCCCCACAAGCAGTGGGAGTACTGTGTCCAGTACCGCGAGACCGATTTCAACTTTGTGTCGCGGCTGATGGAACAGGAGGGCATGTTCTATTACTTCCGACACGAGAATGGCAAGCACACACTTGTCCTATCCGACCATAAGGGGTCTTACGGGGAATGTCCGGAAGGCCAGGTCGATTTCCCGCCCACCGTGGGCCAGATGCAAATTACGGATCACATCACGCGGTGGGAGCACCAGTACGAGTTCTGCACGGGCAAGTGGGCTCAAACGGACTACAACTTCGAAACTCCGAGCACCAGCCTGCTGACCAAGACGGGCAGCGTCGTCCAATTGCCGGGCATCGACAAATTCGAGTATTTCGATTTTCCTGGAGAATACCGGCAGAAGAGTGAGGGAGAGGCCGAGACCAAGGTCCGCATGGAGGAGATCGAATCGGCCTTCGACGTGGTGACCGGGCAGAGCGCCTGCAAGACGTTTGCGCCCGGCTGCCAATTCAAGGTCGGGGTCCATCGTTCGGCGACCGAAGAGGGCAAGACCTTCGTGCTGACCTCCGTGGCGCATCAGGCGCGCGAAGCCATGGCCTATGAGACGGGACCTCGCCCGACCAGCGGTCCGGACTACGCGAATTCGTTCACGTGCATTCCCGCCGCGGTCGTATTCCGGCCGGCGCGGATTACTCCCAAGCCGGTGGTCAGCGGCCTGCAGACGGCGATTATCGTCGGTCCAGCGGGCGAAGAAATCTATGTCGACAAGTACGGACGAGTCAAAGTGCAGTTCCACTGGGATCGTCTCGGCCAGAAGGACGAGAACAGCTCGTGCTGGATTCGCGTCTCGCAGACGAACGCCGAGAAGGGATTCGGGGCGATGCACATTCCTCGCGTGGGCACCGAAGTGATCGTGTCGTTCCTCGAGGGCGACCCGGACCAGCCGCTGATCGTCGGCCGCGTGTATCACGCCGAGAACATGCCGCCCTATGGGCTGCCCGATTCCAAATCGATCTCCGGCATCAAGTCCAAGACGTACAAGGGCGGCGGCTATAACGAAATGATCATGGATGACAGTCCCGGCAAGGAACTCGTTCGCATCCATGCCCAGAAGAACATGAGCACCAAGGTCCTGCACGACCAGGACCTCACGGTCGTCAACGACCGAACGGTCACCGTGACTGGCAAGCTGACGGAATCCATCACCAAGGACACGAAGATCACGATCGTCAGCGGGACCTACACGCACTCGGTGGCCGCGAACTCCGCCAGCTATACTGTCAAGGGCAACATCGACGAAGCGTATCTGTCCAATCAAACGACGAAAGTAGCGGGTCAGATTCATATCGATTCGGGCAAGGACATTCTGATATCGGCGAAGGATAAGATTACGCTGGTGGTGGGTCAGAGCCAGTTGCAGATGGATAGCGCCGGGAATATTGCACTGGCCGGAGTCAGCGTGAAGATCATTGGCTCGGACCTCGTCCACTGCGATGGCGGCAAACTGCTCGCCACAGGCAAGACGGAAGCGAAGCTCGGGGTTGGCAACCAGAACGTTGCCTGCGATCCGGCGAAAGTCGCGGTATCGGGGGCTGCCATCAACGCGTCGGCCGTCGGCGTGCATGAAATCACGGGCGCTCTGGTGAAGATCAACTGAAGGGCGCGCCATGCGCAAGCTCTACGAAGCACTGCTGCGCCAACTGGACGAGTTCCGCAGTCAGCGGGACGATCTCCTGTTGCTTGTGCCCAGCGGCGACCACGATGTCGCCCTGCTGCTGAAGGCGCTGCGGGATCTCGATCGAGATGCACCATCCGACCTGTTTCTGCTGTTTCAGGACGACTTCACGTCGCCGGACGCCTATGTGACCGCACTGGCTCGGCGCCTGCACGACGAAGTGACGCTGACCAACGAATCGACCGGGGCCGGTGAAGAGAAGTTGCCTCCGGTGCCGGCGGCGATGTTCGAGGCCGATCGTCCGGCATGGGCGAGGCTCGAAATCGGCTTCCAGTACGCCCGTGCGCTGATCGAACCCCGGCGCGGTCAGCACTTTGTCTGGGGAATGTGCCCCCTACAGATCCGGGATCCCGCTGGTTTGGCCGAGTTGCTCGCCCGGTTGCCACCCAGGGATGAGATCGCGTCCTGGATGCGGGGCGCTCGACTTGTCGTGCGGCTGCCGGCCGATTTCCAGCTCGATTCGTCCCCACTGGCTAAGGCCCAGCGGGTCGCGGTCAAACCGTTCCTGATTCCGCCGGACGCCCACGAAACGGAACTCCACACGACGGCCGCGGACCCCGCGCTGCCGGCCGGAGACCGCATGCAGGCCGAAATCCAGCTCGCCTATCTCGACGTCGCGCACAGCCGGTTCGACGAGGCGACCCGCCGTTTCCGGAAGGCGTTGGCGTTCTTTCAATGGGCGGGTGTCCCGGCCATGGAGGGGCTGATCATCAACGGTCTGGGAGATATCGCCAGCCGCCAGCAGAACTGGCGCCAAGCGCGGCACTGGTACGCGTGTGCCGTCGTGCCGGCCGCCGAAACCGGGAACCCCATGCTGCTGGGGACAATCGTGCATAACCTGGCCGTGGTCTCGACGCAGCAACAGGACTGGGCCAGCGCCGAAGAGCGGTACGGCGAGCTCGCAGACATCAAGCGCGGCATGTTTGACGAAGTAGGCCTTGCCGAATCTTTGGAATGGCAAGGGATCAGTCAGGAAAAGCAGGGGGCCTACGATCGGGCGGTGCTGAGCTGG
>JBFWYF010000911.1:0-3437 GCA_050186685.1 Pirellulaceae bacterium | reverse complement strand
GGCTGGTCTTGCCACTGTTGAACCAGATCGAAGCCGATGGGGACGAGACGATCGGGCGGTAGCTGGCCGGACGAATCGGCGTGGAGTCCCCGCCCGAAAGCGCCATTGAGCAGGCCGAGCGGCTGAACGTCACCCGGGCGCGCATTTACCAGCTGCTGGAGCAGGCCGCTCGGATCATGCGGGTGCGCTGGCCGGAAGGTCGTTGGCAGCTGACTGCGCTGGCAGCTCATCTGCGGTCGCTAACGCTCGAGGACGAGCGGCAGCAGATGTTGAATTCGCTGAGAACGATGATCTATCCGGACAAGCTGCGCAGCGACCCGATCCGCACGGATCAGATGCCCACGGTGATGGCCGCGGCGACGCCCGCGTAAATCGAGCGCACACGGACTTCCGCGGAGATCGAGACCTTTCCCCGTGTTCTTACTGCACTGGACTACGTTCCCAGGGTTCGGTGTCCCGAATGGAACGCAGGGCAGCGTCGAACTCAGGCGGAATCGGCCAGGGTAAGGTCTCGCGGAGTGGATCATACCGGCGCGAGGGCGGGGACGCCGCCGGGGTGACGACGGGGTTACGGAGCGGCCCTGCGGGTATCGCTGGGGAGCAAGATCCGCCGAGAGGGACTTGTTCGGACATTTGACGGCCCACCTTGGTTAACGCGAGAGAAAGGCACGCGACCTTCGTCACGGTTCTTCTCCATGACGTAACTCGCCGCTAGCGCAACATCCGTTGGGTTATTCTTGCGATTTCGGCCTGCTGGCGAAGGGCCTGCTCGACCCGAGCGGTAACGGAGGCGCAGAACGACGAACGCCGGTCGGCCTACCCCGAGCCGACCCTCTCAACCGCCTATGGTTGAGGTTGACCAACAGGCCGCGTGGGCAACAGGCGTTCGAGGCCCCGGTTCAGCTGATCCTGCAGGAAGTTCGTCCCGACGTCCCGGATGGCCTTGCGCGAGAGTTCCGTCAAGGCCGTTCGGTCAATCATGGGCCGCGAAAGGGTACCTTGGATGGGCAGCCGGATTGATTGTCCTTTCAGCGAGGAGAGCAGGCGGTCTTGAGCGACCCATTCATCGCGGACGGGTACTTCCGCCACGAGTGCCAGTTGCTGATCGATGCCCACCCAGCCCTGCGTGCGGATCACGACATCTCGGACTGCCATCTGCAGGTCGCGGTGATAGACCTTCCGATCGGCGAGTTGCAGGTTGAGTTGCTGGGGTGGCATGTCGAGCCAATGGCCAGCGGTCTGCGTCGAATCGCCGGCGGGACGGCGGTCCAAGAGACTTCGGACCTGTTCGACCAGGAGGAGAAGTTCCTGAGCCAGGGGACCGGGGCCGATGCGGGCGGCGTGCACCGAAAGCGTTCCCTGTACGTTGCCGCTCGCCAGGTCGGTCGCTGGCAGCCTGGCATTCTGCAGTTCAACGGAGAAGGTGCCCTCGGCGGCCGTCGCGTCGGCGACCAGGGGTGCGACGTATTTCATCCACGTGCGGCACATTTCGGGCGAGATGCGCACCTTGTCGACGACGACGCCGGGGGCGAGGGACACGACGCGGGGCGTTTTCGTCAGGTCGACGGTGGGCGCCAAGCGTACGACCCCCTCGTTGACGGGTAATTCCAGGGGGTCGATGGACAATTGGCCCTTGTCCATGCGCGTCTGGATGTGAGCCGGTCCGATTTCGAATCCCTGGATGGCGAGGCTTTCCCAGGAGAGGCCGGCTTCGGCCAGCAGCTGCTCCATGGCCTGGAGGCCGGCGACATCCGCCCGTGAGGCGGAAGTAGCGGTCGCCGGAGCACGGAACGCCGCCAGTAGGGGGCCACGGATGCTGAACGGCTGCGGTCCCGAGCCTGTCATCTTCAATTGGGGACCGAGCAGGCGCCGGACTCGTTCCGCGATGCGTGCGAGATCATAGGAGTACTGGCCCGACAATTGTGCATCGGCGACGGTGAACGGCTGCCGGACTTCGCCCGCCGCGCCGACACTGAGCGATTCGCCTGCGGCTTCGACCCGGGGCAGCTCCAGGCGGTCCGCCTGGGCGTCGTAGGCGCCTTGCACGGCAAACTGGATGCGCGGTTCCTGCCACACTTCCCGCCAGGCTTCGGTCCGCGCAACGGGCCGAGGGCCGGAAGGTGTTTCGGCGGGTTGCGAGAAGGAGAAGCCTTCGATAGTGCCGTTCAAGTCGGCCTGGGTCACCGGTTGCTGGACGCGAAAGGTGGCGGCACCCGTGGCCGCACCGGTCAGACGGAAAGGGGCGGCCAGGGCGGGATCGACGAACCAGGAGGACAAGCGCTCGAGGTCCGTGCGGTACTGGACGTCTCCATCCAGCGCGACGCCCGCGGGGGTCTGAAGGAGCAATCGCAGCTGGTCGGCCCGCAGCGCCACCGTCGTGCCGACGACGGTCGTGCGCTGGGCGGTCAACTCACCGGCGGCCAGGTCCCAGGCACCCTCCGACTCGATCTGCAATTCCGGCTCGCGCAGGTAGACGCCCGGTCCGAACACCCGCAGGTTGGCAACCTTGGCCTTCGTCGCTGCCAGTTCCAACCGCTGGGCGGAGACACGAGCCTGACCTTGAACATCGAGGCGTTCGCCATCGATTTGCCAGTCTTTGAGCGGTACCAACAATTGCACCCGATCGAGCCACTGGCCGAGATCGCCTTGCAGGGTGAAGGTCAGGGGGGCGCTGGAACGAGCCGAGAAATCGGCGAGCGGCTCCAGTAGCCGGGCCGACAGCCGGTCGCCGGCAGCCTGGAGGTCGAACTGAGCCTCGTCCACTCCCGCGACCTGAGTGCCCGCGGCGCGAGCTGTCGCAGAGAACTTGACGTCGAGCCGAGACTCTCGCCAGGGGCGCATGGCGGCCGTGGCGACTTCCAGGTTCTCGGCGGCCGCGTCCCCCTGCAGCTGGATCCGTTGATCGGCGCCTCGCGTCCAGGCGATTTTGCTGTTCATCTTGCCCGCGGCGCGCAACGACCCCACGTTTACGAACTGGCCAATTTCCCGCAGGAACTGGGTCAGATCGCCTTGGGCGGTCACTTGCCCCTGGTCGAGAGTGCCTTGGCCGGTCAGATTCAGGAAGCTCGATTCGCAGCGGAGCTGATGGATAGACCAGGCACCGTTCGCCTGCCGGATGTCCAAGTCGGCGACGACCGGCTGGCGCAACTGGATGGTCTGGCCGGAGTGTACGGCGGTGATGCCTTTCGATTCGAGATGGCCGTTCCAGCGATGGCCTTGCCCTTCGGGCTGGCTCTGGACGTCCCAAGCGATTTCGCCGGCCTGGATCTGGGTGCCTTCGCGGATCCGCAAGACGGACGGCGCGGCTGCGGCAACGCGGGCCACATCCACTCGGCCGCGCAGAGTGCCCGCCGCTTGCTGCAACGCGGCGACCAGTTCCGCACCTGTGGGAGCGCCGGCCCCGGCCGGCGCGGTGCCGCTGATCTCCAGATGCAGTA
>JBFWYF010000910.1:0-3444 GCA_050186685.1 Pirellulaceae bacterium | reverse complement strand
CGCTCCAGGCACCGAGGGCCGGCGTAGACCAGAGCCGCGCCGCGCGTGTACCATGATCGCGAACTGAATCGACTGTTCCGCGCCCAGGAGAGCCCTTCCATGTTACGCGTGCTGGTGTGCTGTGCCTTGCTGCTTCCGGTCTGCGACGCACGAGCCGAAGCAGACGGGGAAGAGGGTTTTCAAAGCCTGTTCGATGGCAAGACATTAGACGGGTGGGAAGGGGATCCCGCGACATTCCGTGTGGAATCCGGCGCCATCGTGGGTGGATCGCTGAAAGATCGCATTCCCCACAATGCGTTTCTGTGCACCCGCAAAAAATTCGGCAACTTCGAGCTGCGTTTCAAGTCACGGCTGGTCGGCCAGGGCAATAACGCGGGGGTTCAGTTCCGCAGCGAACGCATTCCGGATCATTTTGAGGTCCGCGGCTATCAGTGCGACATGGGAGATGCGTTTGGGCGTAGTGTCTGGGGGGCGTTGTACGACGAATCGCGGCGCCGAAAGATGCTGGCCGAAGGCCCACAAGACAAAATTCAGCAGGTTTTCCGCCCCGGCCAGTGGAATGACATGGTTGTTCGTTGCGAGGGGAACCGCGTTCAGATCTGGCTCAATGGTCTGCAGACGGTTGACTACACCGAGATGGACAGCCAGATTGCCCGGGACGGCGTCATCGGGTTGCAGATCCACGGCGGCGAACCTGCCGAGGCGTCGTATAAAGATCTGCGCATCAAGGAGCTGCCGTGAGGCGCGACGGGGCCGACCCGCGCGTTTTAGTACGTTCCTCTTGGAGCTACAGGCAGCAAGGAATCCGGTATGAAATCCTTGGCGCTGGCCATCGCAGTTGGTGTCCTGGTCGCTGCCCCGACGGTAGGGGCAGCGGAATTGCCTCGACGTCCGAACATCCTGTTTGTCTTTACCGATGATCAGCGGTGGGACACGATCGGCGCCTTGGGAAATTCGGAGGTCCGGACGCCCCACCTGGATCAACTGGTGCGCGATGGCTACCACTTCACCAATGCCTACTGCATGGGCTCGATGATCGGCGCCGTCTGCTTGCCCAGCCGGACGATGTTGATTACCGGTCGATCACTCTGGCGCATTCCCGATAACCCTCGCGCTGCGACGGCCCCGGCCGGAGTCCCGTTGCTTCCCCAACTGCTGAACGACGCGGGGTACGTCACCTTCCATCATGGCAAGGCGGGCAACGCCTGTACGTTCGGCAATGCCGCCTTCACGCATAACTTTCCTTCCAAGGGGCACACGATCGAGGCCGCGACGGAACATGCAAATCGTACCATCGAGTTCCTGCAGCAACATGATGGACAGCGTCCGTTCTTTGTCTATCTCGCCCCTCCCGTGCCCCACGATCCCCGTATCGCGCCCGAGCGATTTCATCAGATGTATCCGCCGGACAAGATCACCTTGCCGCGGAACTTCATGCCAGAACACCCTTTCGACAATGGCGAGTTGCGCGTGCGCGATGAGTTGCTCGCCGAACACCCTCGCCAGCCCGACGCCATGCGGCAGCACCTGTCCGATTATTATGCGGTGTGTTCCCAGATCGACGAGGAAGTCGGCCGCATTCTGCAGGTCGTACGCGAACGCGGCTGGGATCAGAACACGATCGTGATCTATTCCAGCGACCAGGGTCTCGCCGTGGGAGGCCGTCATGGCCTGATGGGAAAGCAGAATCTGTACGAACACGTTAAGCCCCCCTTGATCTTCTATGGTCCCGGCATCCCGGCGGGGCATTCGGACGCGCTGGTCTACCTGTTCGACCTGTTCCCGACTATCTGCGAATTGGCCGGAGTAACCCCGCCGGATGTCGTCGAGGGGAAGAGCCTGCTACCCGTCGTCCATGGCAAGCGGACCCGCGTGCGCGACTGGTTGTTCGGGGCTTATCGGGACTGCCAACGCATGGTGCGAGATGAACGGTGGAAGCTGCTGGAGTACGACGCGGGCGGCGAGCGCCATACGCAGTTGTTTGATCTGTCGATGGATCCGGACGAGCTGAACAATCTGGTCGACGATCGTATGCATGCCGGCCAACTGGCTAGGATGCGCGACCTGATGACGGTTGCGAGGAAGTTCTACAGTGATCCTGTCGATTTCGGGCAGTCGTCCCCGGCAGCCGCGCCGTCGAAACCTAAGGCCAAGACAAAGGCGAATGCGAACAAGAGAGCGAAAGGAAAACAGAAATGAACTGCCTCCTCCGGATTCGGATACTGGTCGCCTCCTTGGTGTTGGCTGTCCTCGCGAGCAACTCGCTCGTGATGGCTCAGCAAAAGTCGGCTAAGAAAGCGGCGAAGAAGGCCCGAGCCGCCAATCCTTCGCTAGAGCAGATTCAGGACCAGCCCGGGCTGCCCCGAGTTCTGCTGATTGGCGACTCGATCTCGATAGGCTACACGGTCTCCGTCCGCGAAATGTTGAAGGGCGAGGCCAACGTGCACCGTATCCCGGTCAACGGAGGCCCAACGACTAACGGGCTTCGGAACCTCACCAGTTGGCTCGGCGATTCCAAGTGGGACGTCATCCACTTCAACTGGGGACTGCACGACTTGAAATACGTGGGTCCTGATGGCACCTCACTCGTCGACCCGAAATCGCCGGGAGCCCACCCGCAGGTTCCCCTGCCGGAGTACGAAGAAAACCTAAGGAAGCTGGTTGACCAGCTGAGAAAGACGGGCGCCCGGCTGATCTGGTGTAACACGACCCCCGTGCCGGCGGGAGCGTCGGGGCGGGTGCCGGGCGATGAGCAGAAGTATAACGAGGCAGCGGCTCGTGTCATGCAGGGGGCCGGTGTCACCACCAACGACCTGCACCGCCACGCCCAGGCGAAACTGAAGGATGTCCAGCGTCCTGAGAATGTCCACTTCACAGACGAGGGATCCAAGTACCTCGCGGAACAAGTTGTGACCGCCATTCGCCAGGCATTGGCCAAGAAGTAAGAGTAACTGGATTGTTGGCGCCGGTTCGCGCCCCAAGAGTAGGGTTTAAGCTGGCCGACCCGACGGCTGTCGCGGTAGCAAACGGAGCAGGAATCCATGGGCAGATGGGCGATGGGACTGATGGTGGCAAGCACTTTGGCTGCTGCGGCCGCCGGCGACGAGGTTCGCCACGTTGTGCTGATCAGCGTCGATGGACTGGCGGCCAGTTATTTCGACGATCCCAAGGCGAATCTGCCGACGCTCCGGATGCTTGCTCGCGAGGGAGCGCGAGCAGATGGCATGCTCACGACCTTTCCCAGTGTGACCTGGCCGTCACATACCTCACTGGTGACGGGTGCCACCGCCGCGCGTCATGGCGTCATCGGCAACTCGGTCTTCGATCGGCGTGCCGGACGGGAAGTCCAATACATCGGCGACCCGGAATTGGAGAAAGCGGAGGCCATCCGAGTACCCACGCTTTACGACGTGGCGCATGCGGCTGGGCTGAAATGCGGCAGCG
>JBFWYF010000909.1:0-3444 GCA_050186685.1 Pirellulaceae bacterium | reverse complement strand
TTCGGCCTGCCCCTGGCGCCCGACTCCTGTCGCAGCAAAGTGCAGCGTCCGGCGATCCTGGTCTCGTGCGCGGATAATGCCGCCCGTCATCTGCCTGGCGTCGGGACCCGCCAGACCGTCAAACTGTCGCGGAGATGTCGCCGTTCGATGATCCCGCCCGCAGGCATGGAAGAAGGCGGTGCCCCGCGCCAACTGGCGATCCGCGGTCAGACGGACCCAGATGCCGCGCCAGCTTTCCGGCAACTCATACCAACGATGTGACTTCGGGGGGATCGGTACGTCGGCCAATCGCGACCACACGCCCCTGCCCTGCTCGTCTCCCTCGACGGTGATGCGCACCTCGTAATCCGAGGCATGGGCCAAGTGGACGCCACGCGTGCCAAAGCCTGCCAGGAGATAGGGGTCGGAAGGGACTCCCGCCTCGACAGCCTCGTTCCACCACACGGCTCCTCGGCCCAGGACGGGCCCCAACTGGTCGAGGCGATCCGGAGAGGTAAACCACAAATTCGATTGAGACTGCGGCGCCGCGATAGTCCCCTTCGCTTGGCGTTTATTCAGGAACTCATTGCGGGCTGTATCGTCGCAGCCAAAGACGATGTGATCCTGCCAGCGGGCGAAATCGCCAATGACTTTCAAGTAGCTCGATCTCGGCTCGATTCCCGCGGAATCCGCGACACCGAAGCGCCGTGGAAAACGCCACAAGGCGCCATGCATTGTCATCAGCAGGTCCTGCTCGCCAATGTCCCGAATTCGCGGCCATTCGGTATTCCATCCGTGAGCCCCGTCATAACTATGGCTGGCCTTAGGTAATCGGTAGCGACGCCATCGGCCTGCGTCGAGCACCATCAGGATCAGCGAACGGGCGTCCCAGCCAATACTCCAGATCGGATCGGTCTCGGGATTTTCGTTCCCCCACAATCCCCCTGGTCCCGTCACTTCCGTGAACTGGGCACGCAACACCGTCTCCCATGCCTGGCCGTCCCAGGAGGCCAGGACTCCCGAGGCTACGAACGGGTTGCGCAACGCCTCCTGGCCATGCTCCCCATTGTTGGCGTAAACCAGTCGGCCCTGCCCCGAATATAGTCCCTTGCCGTGGTAACCGGGCAGATTCGCCTTGGGTTCTGCCGACCGGATGGCTTCGTCGAAGTACCGCGTCTGGACTTCCAACGTCCTGACATCCACCTCGTACAGCGCCTCCTCCATCGACATGAAGTAGACCTTGTGGGCCGGATCGGTCAGGTGGCGTGCGTTGCCCGTATGCCGACCGAACATCCGGCTGAAAGGTATCACGCGCACGTTTCGCTGGCCGTCGATGACGTAGGGCCCCAGAAAGAGCTGGTTCGACTCGCGATGGATCATGCGGTTAGCGTTCGTGCCTCCCACACTTTCCGGCCGAACAATCTGCCGCAGATCCGGGGTGATCTCGTACAGCTTGTCACTCGATCCGCGGGGCATATGCGGCGCATACGTAATCACCCACAGGCGGTCCGCCCAGGGAACTACAGCACCCGTACCGCATTCGCCCTCGTGATTGAACATCGCCAGATGCGGATAGATGCCGGAGATCTGACGCGGCGATTCTTCGGCGGCCGCGACGAGCAGCGGGAAGACGCCCAGCCAAATAGTCCCTGCTTTCCAGAGCATCACTTTCGCTCCACGTGGATCACGGCCCGACGGGCCCTATTCTTCCCTGCGTCCCGACGGTCGCTTCGCAAACCGCATGCGGGCCTCCGTTCCCGGCAGGTGTGCCTGCCCCCACTCGGCTATCGCCCGCACGATGTGCAGCAGGGTCTCGCCTTTCTCCGTCAGCTCGTACGCATCGCGGCCCGCCAGATGAGTCCCTGGCACCCGGATCACCAGCCCGTGATCGACGAGCCGCTGCAGGCGGTCGGATAGAATATTCGATGCAATTCCCTCGGGCGACTGGGCAAACTCCTTGAACAGCCGCTTGCCGCACGCCAGGTCCCGGATGACCAGCAATGTCCACTTGTCGCCAAAAATATCCAGCGCGCACGCGACCGGACAGACCGATCGCCGACTCCCTCGCGTTGTGGTTCTTGATTTGGCCATAAAGTCTCCCTTGACGATATCCGAATAACTTGCATAATGCAAGCGCTCACTTGCTTTTTGCAAGCACATGGCAACCGGCATCCTGGGAGCAGACAATATGGGACCATGGGAAAGTCATCCAACTGTCGTGGCGAACCGGCAACGGGCGCCACGGGTCCGTACCGAGGTTCTCCCCGCCGACGAGCTGCGAGAGCTGTGCCGACAGGCGGGCGCGGACGATGTCGGCTTCGTATCACTGGACCGGCCTGAGCTCGACGACCAGCGGGACGACATCCTGCAAGCCTTTCCCGCCACGCGCTCGCTGATCAGCATTGTCTGCCGCATGAATCGCGAGCCGATTCGGAGCGTCAACCGCTCGATCGCGAATCAAGAGTTTCATGGGACGACGGATCACGCCAACGAAGCGGCGCGCGAAATCGTGCGTCGCCTGGAGGACCTGGGCATCCGCGCTCTCAATCCGAGTGCCGGATTTCCCATGGAGATGGCCAAGTTCCCGGGCAAAGTGTGGGTAGTGTCCCACAAGCCTGTGGCGGTCGCCGCCGGACTGGGGCAGATGGGAATCCACCGCAACGTGATCCATCCCCGCTTTGGCAACTTCATTACTCTGGCCACCGTGCTGATGTCGTCGGCAGTCGACGAGGAGTCCCGGCCGATCGATTACCAGCCGTGCTTGACCTGCAAGTTGTGTGTAGCGGCTTGTCCCGTGGGGGCGATCAAGCCAGACGGGCGGTTCGATGCGAGCGCGTGCATGACACATAACTACCGCGAATTCATGCACGGATTCACGGATTGGGTCGAGAACATCGCGGACAGCCGCAACGCGGCGGAATATCGGCAGCGCGTTACCGATCAGGAGTCCGCGTCGATGTGGCAGAGCCTGAGTTTCGGGGCCAATTACAAGGCGGCCTACTGCCTGGCCGTCTGCCCGGCGGGCGAAGAAGTGATCGAGCCGTTTCTCACCGATCGCGCCCAGTTTGCCCGGGACACCCTGCGGCCGCTGCAGCGCAAGGAAGAGAATGTCTATGTCGTGCCGCACTCCGATGCTGAGCATCACGTGATGCGCCAGTTCCCTCACAAGACCCCGCGCCGCGTAAGCGGAATCCGGCCGTCGACGATTTCCGGGTTCATATCCGGCTTACCGATCGTTTTCCAGCCTGGGCAGGCGGGTGACCTCGACGCGGCTTACCACTTCGAGTTCTACGGCGACGAGGAAGCGGAGACTACGGTAACCATTCGTCAGGGCAAGCTGGACGTTCAGCGGGGCCGCGTGGGGCGCGCCGACTGCGCTATCCGGGCTGACGCCGCCACGTGGCTGGGAATCCTGCGAAAGGAGCGGAATATTGTGTGGGCTCTGCTGCGTCGTCGCATAACCGT
>JBFWYF010000908.1:0-3445 GCA_050186685.1 Pirellulaceae bacterium | reverse complement strand
TGACGGTTCCGTTCGTCTTGTCGTGGTCGCTGATGGACGCGCTGGCATGCGGAGCGACGGTGTTGGCCTCGGATACGCCACCGGTTCGAGAGATGGTTCAGCACGACGTGAATGGGCTGTTGTGTGATTTCTTCGATGTCGACGGGCTGGCTCGGTGGGTGCACGAGGTGCTCGACCACACAGGCGACTTCCGGCGGTTGGGCGAGGCGGCCGTGCGGAGGATCCACGAACGCTACAGTCTGGCGCAGTGCCTGCCGCAGATGTTCGAACTCTACGAGCGGGCCGCCCGGCGATTCCGGGCCCAGCAGGGCACGTCTGGCGGCCAGCGCGGAATCGTGCCTTCATGAGAGGCCTCGCACAAGGCTCAGGAACGACGTTCCGTGATGGAGCACTTCGAAAAAGTTGGTGTGCTCGTGGGCCGGCTTGTAGATCTTGAAGGCTCGCATCACGCCCAGCGTCGCCGCGCTCTCGAGCGGCCCGACAAAGGACGTGTCGCCATCCAGGAAATACGGCTGGCGGATCCAATATTCCATCTGCCGGGCATTCAAAAAATAGCAGCCCGCGTGTGGGTTGAGCGGCCGCCGAAAGACGACCGGCTGCCCCAGCACGTGACCGGTCAGCTGGGGCGTGTCGGCGACATCTTGAAAACGGGCCGTCACTCGGGGAGCCAGATCGCCGTCGATGTACAGCTTGTGAACCGTCGAGTCCAGGTTCGGCGACAATTCGAAGCGATTCGGCAACAGCAGCTTTTCGTCGCCGACATGTTGACTGAACCACGCCAGTTTCGCGAACCACCACGGATCCTGGATGATCAGGTCGTCCTCGAGATATCCATAGAAATCGTAGTTCCCCCAGCGATCTCGCAAAACCCGTCGGCAGTGGAAACCCAACGTGCGCGGGTCGATGTCCGTCGGGTGATGTTGGAACCACGGTGCCTGGAATGGAAGCTCGTCCAACAACTGCTGGTCGCGTGTGGTACATACGACGACGTGCAGCACGGTCGCGCCGCTGGTCGGCGCGGGCTGGAGCTTGCGGTCGGCGATGTTCAGAATACTTTGCTGCGTGCCGAACAGCTGGTGCAGGGCCCGCAGACACTGCTCGACAGCCGCCTTGCGCTTAGGCAGCTTCGCTCGTTCGGAGTCGTACCGGCGGGATCCCGATGAGGACTCGGGGTGCCGGGCGAAAAAGTGAGGAATCGTGACGAGAATGCGCATTGCAGGCGGCGAGTCACGCCCCTCCTGGCTTCGTGTGCACCCAGAGCGCCTTAGCCGCCATCGCACCGACCAGTCCGCGCGCGTGGACGGCGCGCTGGACGCCTGGCCAGCGGGGATCGAAGTCGTCGCAGAACAAAGTTCCCCCCGGCCGCAACTTGGGGTACCACGCATCCAGGTCCGCGCAGACCGATTCGAAGTCGTGGGAAGCGTCCAGCAGAATCAGATCGCACGACGCGGCAGGAAATCGGTCCGCCGCTTCCGTTGTCGATTCCTTCAGCACGCGGATCCGATCGGCGACACCGAACTCACGGACGTGACGGCAGAACGCGTCGAACAGCTGGGTGACGTCCAGCTGCATGGCATGATGTTCGGCCGACCCCTGGAAGTGATCGACGCAGTGGAGCACTGCGCCCGGCGGCAGCACCGCTGCGATCGCAATCGAACTGCGTCCTTGATAGGAGCCGAGCTCGACGACCTTCGCACCAGGCGGCAGCCGCTTAACGCGTTGTTGCACAGCGATCGCTTTGGCCAGGTCGAACCAGCCAGGAATCCGGCTCCACGCCGGTATACCGGAGAAATCGTAGCTCGTCATGCCCGATTGCGTGCAGGAACCACGGCGAAGGAGGAAGCGTGTCGGTACGGCCACCAGCATAATTGGACCCGGCCGACAACCGTAGCCCATGGTGGTCCGCCGGTCCCTCGGCGGCTCCCCGCGCTCTCCTCCCTTTCCCCTCTCAAACCAACCAAGCCCCAAAAAATCTTCAAAATTCCTGCGGGGAAGACGCGTCGGCATACGGTAATTACTTTGTCGATTCGCGCACGGGCGCGCCTCGTCGTGACCAAGGAGGGTCGCCGACTCCAAACCGGAACGGCCAACACAATTGTCTTCCCTCAAGCGGGCGATTACGATGGTCGCGACATCCGGTTTGGGGCTGGAATCGGCTTGGTGCCATCTGCATCAGGAGACGACCATGATTCCGTACGCCCCGACCGCCGTCCTTCCTTGTCTACCACCCCGTTCTCGGTCGCTCTCCGACTTCTCTGCCTTCGCTGTTACGATGTTGTCAGATCCATTGTTCAACGCCCCGCAAGCTCACGATTCGGTCGCGCGGGTGCTCGACGGCCTGAGGGCTGGAACGGACGAGGCAGCCCAGTCCATCTGGGATCGCTATTTTCCCGACCTCGTGCGACTGGCCGGTCAGAAGCTCGTCGGCCAGCGCCGGCAAGCTGCTGACGAGGAGGACGTCGCGATCAGCGTCATGGAAAGTTTCTTCCGAGCCGCGCGCGAGGGACGATTCCCGGACTTGCGCGATCGTGACGGGATCTGGCGGCTGCTCGCGAAAATGACGCATCGCAAAGCGGTGGACCTCATCCGCAAGAACGCGGCGCGGCCGATCGTGGGCGAGTCGGCTCTGACCGCGACGCTCGACGGCAGCCATCCCATGGCTTCTCAGCCCAGCAGCCAGCCGTCACCCGACGTCCTCGCGCTGGTCGCCGACGAGATCCGGCACTTGATCGACATCTTGCCGGATCGCTACCGCGAGGTCGCGTTGCACAAATTGGAATGCCTGACCGTGCCGGAAATCGCCCGTGCGTGCGGTGTGCACGTGTCCACCATCGAACGGCGGCTGCGGATCATCCGCGGACTATGGGAGCGAGAAGCGGGCGACGACCGACACGCGTAGAACCGACGGCCTAGAAAGATGCTTATGCGGGACCAGGAGACGAACATCGACGCGTTGATGCAGATCGACGAGATCTGCGAGGCGTTCGAACAGGCCTGGAGCCGAGGAGGGCTACCGCGCGTCGGCGACTTCGTCAGCGGCGTCGCGGCCCACGACCAGCTGGCGCTCCTGCAGGAGCTGCTGGCGCTCGAGGTGGGTCTGCGCAGCGATCGGGGCGACGCCGTCTCGGCCGACGACCTGGTCCAGCGCTATGCGCCCTTCTGGCCGGAGACCGAGGCAGTCGACGAGACATTGCGGTCCGTGGTCGAACGGGCGATGTCGCCGACGCCCGCGAACGACGAGACGGCAGCGTACGAGCCGCTGGATGCCGCATCGACCGCGCCGTACCTGCGCGGCGGCTCGACATCCGAATCTTCCGTGCCGGGCTCCTGGCCGACCATCGACGGGTTTGAGATCGAATCCGTGCTCGGCCGGGGCGGCATGGGGATCGTCTACAAGGCTTGGCAGAAGTTCCCTCGCCGCCCCGTAGCGTTGAAAATGATTCTC
>JBFWYF010000907.1:0-3446 GCA_050186685.1 Pirellulaceae bacterium | reverse complement strand
CGGGTTTCATTTCCAAGGTGTTAATGCGCGCCGAACCATGCGTAGCCAGCGCTATCTGCGTATTGACCCATTCCCGCGGCCGATTTCGGCACTGGTCGATCGTAATGGCCGTTGGACCGCAGGTCTCGGTGGCTCCCTGGTACGCCGACGTGGGGTTCAATAAACGGATCGCCGCCATCGTGGCCACGGACGTGCGTGGAAAGTGCGGGAACCCATGTAAGATGCCACGCACTTCGGCAAATCCCACGAGCCAATCCAGAGCCTCGCGCACAGGCCCCGGCGGCGCCGCCCGTCGGGCATACCCCAGAAACGCCAGGGTGTCGACCACGGACGGGCCTTGTGTCGGCAACGCCAACCCTTCACAGGCGACCAGAAAAGCCCGCACCGAACCATCGATCGGGGCCAGGGCCAATTTGCCGTTCACAGCGGAGAGATCAGCCATCGGTTCACCCTCACCGTTGACCTGGAAACCTGCATCTTGCGGAATCGCATAGGCGGACCGCACGGATTGTAGGTCCCCATCCTCCGCGCGTCCAGAATCGTCGCCGGAGTCGCTTCCCCCGCGATCTCGGCAGCCTCTGCGGGAGAATCCGCCAAGCAACTGAGAAGCCACCTTGGTAGACTGCGCCGATTGGAGAGATCGTCGAGACACAGTTCCGGTTCTCATTGATGGCGAGAGATCACATCATGTCCGCTGCGTCTGTCCCGTTCCGCTGTATCCGAATCGCCACCGCTAGTGCCGCTGTTTTTTGCGCGGCACTTTTCCTTCCATCGGCTTCGTCAGCTCCGCCACTCGGTGCCGGCTCTCACCCCAAGTCGGCAGCCATCCGTGTGACGCTTGTAGAACAGACGGGGCGAACGATTGAGACGGCGGAGGTTGATATTGTCCAGTGGACAGGCCGGTTCGTTCCTTATCCGCCGGCTCGCGCCCGTCGGGTTGGTGCGGCATTTGAGTTCACGGAATTAGCGACCGAGGAGATGCTCTACTTGCGCATCCTTGCAGATGGATTCGCACCCGCCATGCCGTCCTTGCTCAGCCTATCGGCGGGAGAGATGCGCGACATGACAGTTCGCCTCAGCCGTTCGATCCACAGCTGGGTCGACGTCCTCTCCCCGGATGGCAGTCCCATAAGTGGAGCGTGGATCACGCGTCTGACCTACACAGACGCCCAGGGCCATACTGTCTACCTGACCCCCGCTACGGCTTCTGCTGTAGGACAGGTATGGACACCCAGCGACCGTTCGGGACGATTGGCACTGCCGCCGCTGCCGGAAAGCGGTCAGGTAACCGTGAGCATTCTCCATCCGGACTGGCAAGCCCGCGTGCTGCCCAATCAGCCAGCCATTCCCGGCCGGTTGGCCACCATTACGCTGGAACATGGCGTACGGGTGGAGCTGGATTTGGCGGGCGAAGTACCTGTGGAGCAACTAACGGGGCAATCCGTACGCGTCCGGCTGCTGGGCGAGGCCGCGGCGGGTTCGCCGCCGATCGACGTGCTCACCGAGTTTCCTCTCGCTAATGGCCGTATCCACTTCACGTGTCCGCCATCCGAGTTCCAGCAATTGTCCCTCGAAATGGATTCCTTCGTCATCTCGCCCGCAAGGTGGAATTATCCTCAGTCGCCCGACGCCAGCCTCGATCTGCGTTCGGGCGAAAGCCGGCGTTATTCCTTTCGGATCCATCCTAAGATCCGCCTCCGTGGACGGGTGCTCGACCCCGCGGGTCGTGGTATCGCCGGAGTATCGCTGGTCAGCGCCGTGCGCGCCGACGGACACAGTTCGGCGAAATCGTCCGACTCCGATTTGTACTCCCGGGTGCGTGCGTGGACGTCAACAGGCAGCGCCGAGACAGATAGCAACGGCCACTACGAGGTCGATCTGGTGAAGGGCACCATTCACATTGAGCCGATTCGGCAAGGTTACTTCGCGGATCCTCCGGAGACTGAGCTCACCGTCTCTTCGAATGACAACGGCCCCCTTCCTGATCTCCACATGTATCCTGTGCCGACATTGCAGGGCATCGTGCGTGACTCGGACGGTCACGCCGTGCCGGGTGCCTACGTCCGGATGCGGCATTCCGGCTACGGCGACACGGACCCCATTGGAGATTCCGCAGCGGACGGTTCTTTCTCGCTTACGCCAACACGACTCCCGTACTCGGCGGACGGGAAACTCGGTTCGCGGGTGTTTGTCGTGGCCATGGATGCCCGGCGGGGACTAGGTGGTATTTGCCCTGTCGATTTGAAGAATCCCGCTGAAGTTCGAGATATTGACGTGCGGCTGGAACCTCGACTGCCATCCTGGTTTCTCGATGTCGTCCCGCATTTTGAGTCGACCGACGCGGCAACTCAGGCGGCGCGGCGCGATACGGCGAACCGGCGGGCTGAATCGTTCCCTCGCGCGCGCGAGGGCTCACCCGTACCATCGATGCGCGAAGGAACGTGGCTGAATACGACCGCAACGAGCCTGGAAGACTTTCGAGGGAAGATGGTACTGTTGGATTTCTGGTTCATTGGCTGCGGTCCCTGCCACAGGGACATGCCCACCGTGCAGGCAGCACATCGTCATTTCGCCGAATTGGGATTCACCGTCGTCGGTGTACACGTGCAAGGCGAGACGCCGGACAGCGTCCAACGATTTGCGGCGGAAAACCATATGACTTACCCCATCGTCGTCGACAATCTTGAAGGGACGATTGCCGAGCAATTCCGGCAGGTCGGGGTCACCAGCTATCCCACTTACATCCTGCTCGACCGCGCGGGACGCATCCTGCATCATGATCTCGTCAGCCCCGGTGCCAAGCTGCGCAATTACAAAATGGAACGGATCTACCAGGCCTTAACCCGCTCACCCGCCAGTCGATGAACGCTATGCACGTCCGTACCACGATCGCGCCCGATGACTTGAATATCCGATGAAAGATAAGCCGCAACCCCGATTCTTCCGTCTCCCGCAGAGGCCGCTGAGATCGCCGAGTGAGGCAAGAGCCGGAGCGCCTTCCTCCGCGATCTCAGCGGCCTCTGCGGGAGATCCCATCATGGCAGGCAAGCCTGCGTGCTGCCCAATCAGCGAGCCATCCCCGGCCGGTTGGCACCAGCGGGAAGACCGCAGCCAGCCGGACCTTGACATGCGCGTTGCGACCGTCTTAAGATCCCGTCTCACGACTTGAGACGCGGAATTCCATGCCCATCGCTCGCTGTCGCCATTTCGCCGCAATCTATACGGCGCCTACCGGCCGGGGGCGAGTGCTCTTTCATTTCGATCCGGGCTTTGGCTGACTGCGTCCCTTCTAGCTGCGGCGTGCCCGTTGCCTTCGATTCGGTGCCCACCTGAGTGGTCCGCACCAGCTGCGTCTGCGCAACATGGCCCGCCCTTCTGCATCGCGGATCCGGTCGGGTTCGGTTCTCGTCGTCACGATTGCGAAGGCCAGTGAGATGCGCTACGTC
>JBFWYF010000906.1:0-3447 GCA_050186685.1 Pirellulaceae bacterium | reverse complement strand
CTGGCTCCGCCAGTGTGCTCCTCACACCGGGACCACCTCTCCCAGCTGAGAACACTGGCGGAGCCAGTGCCACACTAGCCGGGACCACCTCTCCCAGCTGAGAACACTGGCGGAGCCAGTGCCACACTAGCCGGAAGTGGCTAGGATCCAAGGCGGCATCGAGTGAATCACGGCCTGGTGGGCTCTCTGCGGCTTCGCGCCTCCGCGTGAGACCTATCCGCAGGCGAACCAGCCGTTCCACACGGGGCCGCGGGCCACGCGGTATACGAAAGCCGGCCCCGTTCGCCGCGGCCCAGTGAACGGTGGCGTTACCACCCTTCGTGGACAAAAATGGCGTCCGCGGCGTCCTGCGGGAAGGGTTGCGAAAAGACCCAGGTATTCCAGCCCAGGTAAGCGTCGCCGCCGAGTTGGCAGGGCGGCACTTCCTTCGCGCGCAGCACGGGTTGGACGTCGAAGTCAAACTCGGCCCCCACGTAAGTTCGGATCAGCTGCGCGATTTTGCGGAGCAGTGCGCCGCGCGGCGAAAGCTGCTGAAAGACGGCGTAGCCCAGCGGTCCCAGCTGCACGCGAAACCGGTTCTCCATGCCCCACACGCGATCCCCAACGACGACATCCGAGCCGAGGCTGTTGTTCCACGTCTCGCCCAACCGCCCGGCCTGCGGCAAACGGGACTGGTCCTCGCGGGACAAATACAGCCATTGGCCCACGAACTGGATCACGCGGGCCGGCACGTCCAGATAATCACCGACGATGCGCTCGAGTGCCACGGCTTGGCGCGGGGCATGAGCGAAATGCCCGGCATAATACAAGTACGTTTCATCGTGCACATCCTGGCGACCGCGCAGGCCGCCGGTGCCCAATCCGACCAGACAGTACAGGCAGTCGGTAAACAGGTCGTCATCCGGCCGTCCGTTATCCGCCGCCCGTTCGTATCCGACGACAAAGCGGTATTTGCGCCAGGCACGGTAGAACAGCGAAATTAGCCGGTGATGAAACAGATCGAGAAAGTCGCGTAGCGCGTAGTCCTTGCGGCGGACGCGTTCGATCAGCAATTGCGTGTAGTGCTGAGGCAATACGCCCGTAGGACCCGTGAGCCCCAGGAACGGTACCGTCATGCGCCAAGGGGCGTCGGCGCCGTCCCGGGGCGGCGTCAGCGCCGCGATTTCCCCGGGCGGAAAGGACAAGGAGGTTAGAGCGGCGAAACGAACCACCTCGCGGCTCGGCGATTCATCTTCGCCCACCGGCCCAGCACCAGGACCGTCGGAAGGTGGTTCCCGCAGCGCAATCCGTTCGAGCAGGCGCACGGCCTGAAAAAAATCGAACTGATACGCCTCGCGCGCCAGACGCGACTTCAAATCACGACTTGTTCGCCCGCTCGGGGTGGCCATTTCGCCAGCGGCTCCTCTCGCTTGTTCGTGGTCGCAATCACGCGCGTAAACGAGTTCAACGAAGCATACAGTCCCAGAAACCGCTCCAGCACGGCGGCAAACAGATAGACGCCGCTGCCGCTGAATCGCTCTTCCTGAAACCCGATCGAAATCTCCAGTCCCCGGCAAAAGCCGGCGGCCGCACCGCCCGTCACGCGTCCCGTCACGCGCCGCCCGCGCACGCTGGCGATGCCTTCGATCATCGCGCGCGTTTCGGGCGAGTCGTGGTAATCGTACAGCCGCAGGATCTCCCGCAGCGCCTCGGGGCTGTTGTCGTCCGATACGAGCGAGAGATGATTGAGCGACAGATGGGAAATCAGCCGCCACAGCGTCCCGCGCTGCAACGCTGGACGCTGCGTCTCGCTCAACGGCACCAGGCACCGTAATCGGCCGAGCGGGGCCCCGGTGGTCAGCTGCAATCGCGGCTGACCGCTCCCATAGGGCAATCGGCGCGGCAGATCGCGGTTCAAGCACGTCGTCTCGACGTCCAGTGTCCATTTCGCCGGCGCCGAGGGACGGAAATCCGGATCGACGACACTCAGAAACATCTCGGTACCGCCGTCGACCTGCCCCGCCGCATAGCCCGCCGGCCGTCGAGCGGCATACCAGAACGCTCGCTGCCGATTCGCCGGCAGGCCGTGCTTGGTCGAGTAGAACGGGTAAAACTCGAGCTGTTCGTTTTGCGGTGAAGTCGCCACCACCCGATCGACTGAGTACACCTCGTGAGCGAGCGGGCGGCGCGCATCAGGCACAACCCGATACTCGAACTGAGTCTGCGACAGCGGAATCGGCTCCGCCCGCTGCCGATACAGGTTCACGACCGGCGTCGCCCCCAGTTGAAACGTCGACGCATCGACGTTCTTCTCCAGATCCGGCACGTGCCGGTTCAGGAACAGGAACAGCTCCAGCCTGTTCCCGAGCCGTCCCAACGCACGCCCATCGAAGCCCCTGATGTCAAAGAACAGGTACTTGTCCGGAAAAATGAAGAACTCGGACAAGATGCGGTAGCCGTCGAACGAACGCGGAGAATACGGGACCAGCGCCTCGTCGCGTTCGAAACCGACGGGCTGGATCGCGGTGCGCGGCAAGAGGACAGCTTCCCGGTCTCCCGCCGAACTGGCCACGGCCACTGCAAGCGTATTGTTCAGGATCGCCTCGTAGAGCTGGTAAACGTACTGGGCCGGAGCCTGCAGAAAGAACCGCAGCCGATCGAACTGGAACTGGTGGAAGGCCACATTCGGCGCCAGCGTGGCCAGTTGCAGCCGCACAATCGCCTTCGCCTCGGATACGAATCGGCAGGGCGGTGCGGTGAACGGCGGCCCCCGGAACTCCGCCGACTGCAGCGTCATAGGCCACAGCATCGTTTCGTAACAGGTACGGAAATGGCAGGTCTCGCCGTCGACGCCATGGCCCCGCACCGGCTCGGTCTCCAGAGACGCACCCCGGGCAATACGATAACCGGCGGTGAGCTCGGTCTGGGTCTTATCCAGCTCGAATTGCACGACCGACATCGAGGGCATCGGCGCGAGGTAGTGTGGATAGAGGATGCCCAGCACAGCCTCGGTCAGTTCGGGAAAGTCGTCATCCAGCTTATGCCGGATACGGGCGGTGAGATACGCAAACGCCTCAATCATCCTCGCGACGTGCGGATCTTCGGCGATCTCGCCGCCCAGCTTCAGCCGGCCGGCGATCTTGGGGTGAGCTTCCGAGAACTCCGCGCCCAGCTTCCGCAGGAAGGCCAGCTCGCGGTTGTAGTACGGCAGAATCTGGTCGGTCATGTTCACTCGGCACCGGCCGCCCCCGTCGGGCTGGCCGTAGCGGGTAAGGTTCTCGAAACGGGCATGGTCATTGTCCCGGACGGTGGGCGGCCAGGAACGTAGGCGAGCCGGAGGCGCCCGCCCGTTGCGCGGCGCCCGGGATCCGCGATCACCGTTCGCCCCGCACTTCCACGTCGCCGGTGGCCGGCTCCAACTGGGAATCAAACACCACCGGCTCGGGCGCCGGCTCGGCATGCATCAGT
>JBFWYF010000905.1:0-3455 GCA_050186685.1 Pirellulaceae bacterium | reverse complement strand
GTGGGTTCATAGGCGTCGCGCGTGACGTGATCAATGGTGCGGAGGCTCTCGTCGTACTTGTGCGATTCGCTCCTGCCCGTAATCCAGTGCAGCACAAAGTTGGTCGTGGGAACGTGAACGATGTTCCCCGCATACGTGTTGAAGGCGTACTTGCCAGGTCCCAGGGGCCGTTCCCAAACACCGCGTTCGCCTTCCGCGACGCGCTCTCCATGGCGGAACGCTTCCCCGGACAAGTCTCGTCCCGTCCTCCCGTAGTAGCTGACTACGACACCGACGTAACCGATCGGAACGACGGTCTTCGGGATGGCCTCGACCGTCGCGAACCAGCGGTTGATAAAGTACGTACCATCGGTCAAGGGCTGATGCTGTCGGCCGCGCCGGCCTCCGGCTGCCAAAAAGGCTTCCGGGTCCTGGAAATTGTTGTGGTAGTGGGCGTCATGCAGGTCGCTGCCCACCGTGGGAGCGATGATTTCACCCGGCGCGAGGGACGGGCCGTCATGGATAGTGACGATGCCGATGCTGTCGACCATTTCCGGGTCGCTTCCCGGCACGGCAGACGGCACGGCCAACGCCTGGCCGATGATCAGCGGGCTATAACCGTCCTCCGCCTTCAGCTGCTGGTGCCATGTCGCGACGGCCTCCGCCTCCAGTCGTGATTGGAGTGTACGGAGTGAATAGACCATGTTCTCGGTGATCACCACGAACACCGCCAGATTCACAGCATAGACACCCTCTCGCAGGATGGCGCGCTGTCGCCCCCGTTGTCCGCGCCGGCAAACTTTGCCCGGCTCGACGAGCGAATCTAGAAATGCCCGGGCATCTTGAAAGTCGTTACACGAGATCACGCGTCCCAATGTCTGGCTCGGCGGTAACGGCTCGCCGTCGCGTGCATAGACGTAGCCAATCTTGCCTTGCGGAATGGTCACCAGTCGAGTGCGGTGAATCCGGTACTGCCACCGCCAGTAACCAAAATGGACACCACCGCGCAGCACATCGGCCCAATAACCCGCTTGTCGTCCCAGTGCTATGATCTCTCCGTCGCTCAGCCCACCCTCGCGCGACCACAGGCACTCGACGATACCCACCGAATCGTTCGGGATGTAGCGCACGCTGGCCCACAGTGCGACTCCGGCGATCAGGAACGCCAATCCCACAGCGCCGACGACAGGCTCTGCGAACTGAGCACCCAAGAGCCCCGATCCCACATCGGGCAGAAATCCGAAGAAAGCAGTCACCGTTTTCCTCCTGCGCGCGGATCCTCCGAAGAACAGGCTCTGCCAGAAGTTGACCCTCTCCCCGAGTACCGATTAGAGGGGACTGGATGAACCGCTTCGCGGGTCTGTCATGTAGTCTTTCTGACAGAGCCTGGCTGGGGAACGGCGCAAATTGCCACGAACTGGCAATGGAACAGGACACGACGCCGCGTGGCGCGAGCGCAGAGCCCTTTCAATTCGATCGCGCGCACATGGCGCGATCGGCCTACGAGGTTAGCTGTCGGGCTAGGGCTTGAAAGTACCCCGGTCCCATCCGTGCGGACCTGCGCCCCAGAGTCGGTCTACCAACCGCCGTACGACGCCGCCCGTTCTGCTGAACGGATCGCCGACGCCATGCTGCTCGACCGACTCAGTGGGTCCCCCGTTCCGCGGCACCTACGACCGCGAATTCGGCTGCATTGGCGGAGATTATATCCGTCCGCTCCCCAAATATCGAATGGCAACTACGGATTGATTCCTAACTCATTGACAAGATCGGATTTGCTGCCGGAATGTGTCAGGACGCGACCGGTGCCAAAACGAGAGACGCACTGATCCGCCGGGCACCGTGGCGGGAGTCGCCAGACACCGCGTCAGCGGTGTCGTAAGGCTTCCGTTCGCCCCACCCTCTCCCTCCTAAAACGTGTCGCGGTCTTCCGAGATACCGGGCCAATCTGCGCTACACGTGGAAGAGAGGGACCCGCGTGGCTCGCGTGGTCAGGGTGAAGACCACGCGGCTTTCGGACAGGGCCTACTCAGACGCCTTCGCCGAGCGGCAAGGAAACCACACGTCGCTCGACCATGCTCCGGGCCACGGCCTCGGTAAACTCCATGTATTTGACGCCTACGTCAAATGGTGTCAGCGTAACGTCGCGTTCCCGACGAATTGCCTGCACGAACTCTTCTTCGACGCGCCAGCTACCGGCTTCCTCGGTCGGGATGGGGATCTCCACGAGGCCCGCCTCGCCCGCCTGGCCAACATACAGCTTCCCCTCCGCGAACCGCAGTGTCCCCTGGCTGCCAAACAGAGTCGCCGTGGCTGGGCCGGCGAAGCCGCTGATGCTGGAGCATTGCAGATGCAGCTGCGCGCCGCAGGCCATCTCTGCGACGACGTCCAAGTGTTCCGGCACGCGGATGGCTCGCAACCGCCCGGATGCGTCGCCACGCTGACGCACAAACGTCTGTCCCATGGCCATGACCGAGTTCGCTTCGCCGATCCAGCGCAGGATCGCCTCGTACCAGATCCCGAGTGACAGGGTGTTATAGCCGCTCAAATCGAAATCCTGCCGCCAGTGCAGCGGGGCCTGCAGGTTGAGAAACGTGTTGCCGTCGCGTACATCGACAGCGAGCAGATCGCCTACGAAACCCTCGGCAAGCAGGCGCTGGACTGTCTTGTCGACACGCAAGGTCAGCGGTGAAGGAACGAGCTGAGCTACGAGATGCGGTCGAGCTTGCGCGGCGGCCTCCATGCGATGCGCTTCTCGCGCGTTGCGGGCCATCCGCGCTTCACAGAGCACATGTTTGCCGGCCGCCAGGGCGGCGAGCGTGAGCGGGCAGTGCATGTAGGGCCAGGTGCCAATTACGATTGCGTGCGTGTCAGGGGCCGCAATCAAGTCTTCCCACCGGTCGTAAACCTGGGAGATCCCGAAATCGCGTGCCACCTGCTCGGACGACGCCCGGCTGCGGTTGCAAACGCTGACGACTTCGACGCCGGCGATGCGCTGCAGCTTGGGAATGTGATGCAGTCGCGTGTTCGCACCCGCGCCAATTACTCCGACGCGAATCGTTGTCTGAGCACTGGCCATGACGGGTCGCTCCGGCTTCCGGGTGGCACGGGATCCTGGCGCAGCGCCAGGAGCATCCGCGGGCCCGAATATAACCGCCGAGCACGGTCAGGTCAGGAGGCGTCGGAGCCGGCATCGGCCAACTGCACAAGGTCCAGCAGTTCGCGCAGCGTCCCGACTTCCAACCTCTCGTAGATTTCCTGGCGACGCTTCTCGACAGTCCGCAAGGCGATCTGGAGCCGGCTGGCGATGCACTTATGAGGCGTACAAAGCGGCAGGTGCTGCATGACTTGCCGGTGGGAATCCGATAATCTCGCCAAGCGGTCCCGAGCCAACTGCTGCCGGCACAATTGGTCGACTTTGTCGCGCGCTTTCTGTAGCGCCGTTCCGACTTCTTGTCTTAACAGCTCCATCGAGA
>JBFWYF010000904.1:0-3456 GCA_050186685.1 Pirellulaceae bacterium | reverse complement strand
TGTGCTGTCGCTCTACTCCCCTTGTCTGACCGGTGACTACATCTGGGACGATACCGCGGGCCTGATGCTCGGCAATCCCCAGATGGAGGCCTCCTGGGGCTGGCTCGAGAACTGGTATCGCCCACAAACGCCAAACTATGAACCCGTAACGTTTGGCACATTCTGGGTGCAGAAACGGCTGTGGGGCGAGAACCGGCTGGTTTTTCACGGCACCAATCTGCTCCTCCATCTCTTCAATGCGTGGTTGTTTGCGGGACTGCTGACCGCCCTGCGGCTGCCCGGTAGTCGGATCGCGGGCACCCTGTTCGCCATTCATCCCGTGGCCGTGGAGACGGTGGCGTGGATTTACGAGCGGAACAATTTGCTGTCGGTACTGTTCGTACTGCTTTCGGCGCACGCCTGGGTGCGAGCGGGGGAGGGGTGGACGAGGGGCCACGTTTTCGCGCTGGGATGTTTTGCGATGTCGTTGCTCAGCAAGACCCTGACCGTCGCATATCCCATTCTGCTGCTGGGTTCAGCGTTCATGGGCATTACGCCGCGGACGGCTAAGTCAAAGCGCTGGCTGCCGGCATTCTTCCTGCTATCGCTGGCAGCCGGTCTGCTGCGCTGGTATTACGAGCAGGGACGTGCGGCCGGAGAAAGTGCCAGTGGTTACACGACTGGGATAGAACGGGTTCTGAACGCATCCCGGGCCCTCGTCTTCTATCTATCCAGCTTTTGCTGGCCTATCGATCTTCACATGCCGTATTCCCGGTGGTCGATTGATCCGAGCGACCCAACGGCATGGCTGCCGCCGCTGGGCATTGGGTTGGTGGTCATTGGCTGCGTCGTCTGCTGGAGAGGCGTGGGCCGACCGGTCGCCAGTGCCGCCGCCTTCTACTGTCTGAGCCTGTTTCCCGTGCTGGGATTCATCGAAACGGCGTATTTTCAGCACGCTTTTGTGGCAGACCATTGGCAATACTTCGCCCTGCTCGGTCCCACGGCACTGGTTGGCGCCGCGCTGCACACGGGATGGGAAAGACTGCTGGCGGGACGATGGCGTCAGCTGGCGTGGGGCGGCGCGCTGACAGCTGCCGGGGGACTTTCCTGGCTTAGCTGGCAGCAGGCGCACGTCTACCAGGGGATGGAGACCTGGTGCCGCCATGCGCTGAGACACAATCCCGAGGCATGGGCCGCCCACACCAACCTGGGGCTGGTTCTTGCCGATCGCGGGGAGCTCGCCGAAGCGACCACCCACTTCCAGGCGGCGTGGCAGCTGCGTCCGCAAGATGTACGCATCGCCTTGAATCTGGGCGAAGTCCTGATCAAGCAACGACGCGTGGACGAAGCCGGGTCGGTCTACGAACGGGCGGCGCGGGAGCATCCGCGGGATGTCAGGGTGAACTACAATCTTGGCGTGACGGCCTGCCTCCTGGGAGACGGACCTGCGGCCCGGGCGGCGTTCCTACGGGTGCTGACCCTTGAACCTGAGAACGCGGCTGCCCACGACAAACTGGGCGTTCTGGCGGCCATCGACGGATCACCGGTCACAGCCGTGGAGCACTATCGGCGCGCCGTGGCGGCGACACCGGAGAACCCGGAATTCCAGTTTAATCTCGGAACAGGCCTCGCCGGCGTCGGCGATTGGGACGGCGCCATCCGAGTCTATCAAGCGGCTCTCGCCGTCGATCCCCAACATGCCAGTGCGCGGCTTGGTTTGGCTAAGGCCTGCCTGTGTCAGGGGAACGAGCCAGCCGCCCGCCAAGTCCTTGAGCAACTGCTGGCGCTGTACCCGCGACACGAGGAAGCCATCCGGCTCATGGCTCACATTGACCGAACAGGCGCACGATCCGCCGACCCGCGCGATCGTCCCGGGGGAAAGGGCAGCGCTACCGCTTCGGCAGGTTCCGCCGTGTTTTCCACTCGCGGTTCTCGCGCGCGACGTTAACTCCTGCCTCCGCTTCACTAGTTTCGCGCGGGGACAAGTCGTTTAACCCGTAGCCGAAGAGCCGCGGGAGAGGACGGAATTCCCTCGAGCCTCGCTTCCGGGGCCGGCTGAAAGGGAGAGATGCGTCGGCCAGCTGTTGCATCACCTCCGATTACTGCGGAATTCGGCCCATTCAGCTGGCTCCTCCAGCTGCGGGTAAAACGAGTTCCACGAAGGTCACGAATTGGAAGCGGCACCGGCGACTTAAGGCACCGACTCACCCGTACGCTTGTCGCCAAGTTGCATCAGGACGGGTTGGAGCACGACGCCGGCCTGGCCGGGTGGGGAAAGTCCGGCCACAAGCCCTTGTGAGAACCGATCTGAGAAAGCAACCTTGGACCCTAAATCCACGATGGCTTAGAATCAACGGCCGAATGAGAGGCCACCATGACGTTCGATACGACTGCATCGCTGACAGCTCCGATCGTCCTTCATTTGGGGCCGGCACTGTCCAAGCTGTCGGATGCGGAGTTTCAACAGTTTTGCGAATTAAACCGTGATTGGCGTATCGAGCGGACCGTCACCGGAGACTTGGTCATCATGCCACCCACCGGAGGTGGCGCATACCAGGGAACGGGTTGAACTGACATCGCGGGATACCGCGGGAAGGCGTCCATCATGCTGACGATGCTCGGAAGTCCTCGGCGCTGCTGTGACGGGATCACGCGGCGCGAGACGTTGAAGGCCGGGGCGCTGACCGCCCTGGGCGGGCTGGGAATGCCCGCGTGGCTGGCCGCCGCGCAGGCCGGCAGCGTGCGGCCCGGCAAGGCACGGAACGTAATCCTGTTGTATTTGCTCGGCGGCGCCGCCACGCAGGACATGTGGGATCTGAAGCCCGAGGCGCCCTTGGAAGTACGTACTCACTTCAAACCGATTGCCACGAGTGCCTCCGGAGTCGAAATCTGCGAACATCTGCCGCGAATGGCCCGGTGGATGCATAAGGCGGCGATTGTTCGCACGGTCAGCCACCAGGCGGGCTGCCATAATACGTTGCCCAGCTACACCGGCCATGAAGTCCTGGTGGCGGACAATCGCATCACGCTCGACAGTTACCCGCCCAGCATGGGCTCGGTCTGCGAGTACCTTCGGCAGCGCGGAAATGTGGGCGGTCCGCTGGCGGGCGCCCAGCGCAAGGCGCGTCAACTGCCGGATTACGTCTATATGCCCTGTTACCTCGGGTGGGGACAGAACATTCGCCGTGCGGGCCCGTACGGGGGTTTTCTAGGGAAGCAGTGCGACGCGCTGACCACCGAATGCAGTCCGCACGGGCCCAAGGAAGGTCCCGAACCGGCCCCCGGCAAACCGCAAACCGTGCTCGGCATACCCCGGATTGTCGGGGAGCTGCAGGATGGAATCACGATCGACCGGCTCAAGTCGCGGCGAGGCTTGCTTGCGCAGATCGACGACGAGGTTCGGCGGCTGGAAGGGAGCCAGAAGCTGGCCGCTTTCGGACAGCAAAAACAGCAAGCGTTCGATTTGCTCACCTCGAC
>JBFWYF010000903.1:0-3458 GCA_050186685.1 Pirellulaceae bacterium | reverse complement strand
GCCTGACCTACAACGCGGTGCACACTCCGCTGGAGATGCGCTCGGAGCACCTCACGCGGATCCCAGCCAGCGTGTCGGATCCCGCTCGCCGCGGTTATCTGTCGTTGCTGCTGGGACTCGACGACGCGATCGGGCGGCTGATCGAGCACCTGCGCTCGACGGGCAAGCTGAACAATACCTTGGTCTTTTTCTTCAGCGACAACGGCGGATCGGGGCACAAGCCGTTTCTGGCTTACAACACCGGCCGAAATGCGCCGCTACGCGGCGACAAGGGCCAGACGCTGGAGGGAGGCATCCGGGTTCCTTTTCTTATAGCGTGGCCGGGAGTGGTTCCACCGGGTGGCGTATTCCACGATCCGGTATGGACGCTCGACGTCCTGGCCACCGCGTGCGCCGCCGCCGGAACGAAGCCGCGGGCGAGTGTCGAGGGCGTGAACCTGTTGCCGTACTTGACCGGCGCCGCGACCGTACCGGCCGATCGCCAACTTGCATGGCGGTTCGGCCCGCAACGGGCTATCCGTCAGGGCGACTGGAAGCTCGTCGACTGGCGGGACTTTGAATCGAAACAGCAGAGTGGCTGGCAGCTGTATAACCTGGCGACCGATGTTGGAGAGCAACACGATCTGGCTTCGCTTCACCCCGACCGAGTGCAGCAGCTGCGGAAGGCCTGGGACGAGTGGAATGCGAAGAACGTGGAACCGCTCTGGCGCGGTAGCCCCACCGAAGATCCCCTCTCGATTGTGGCGAGGTGAATTCATGTTCGACCTGAACTGTATTCCGGAGGCCGTCCGTTCGGAGCGACAAGTCAGTCGTCGCTTGTTCCTCGCATGGAGTGCGGCGTTGGCGGCGCTGCCGCGACTGCAGAGACAGGCGGAAGCGGCGAACCGGACTGTGGCCTTTGCCGAGCAGCCCTTCACACTGGGTATCGCCTCGGGCGACCCCGACCATCACAGCGTCGTGTTATGGACGAAGTTGGCACCTCGTCCCCAGGAACCGAACGGCGGTATGGCCGAAACTCCGGTGCCGGTGCGGTGGGAACTGGCCGAAGACGAAGGGTTCCGCAAGATTGTGGGACAGGGTACCGTCCCCGCCATGCCGCAGCTGGGACACAGTGTACACGTCGAAGCGCGGGGTTTGAAACCTGACCGCTGGTACTGGTACCGGTTCGAGGCGGGCGACGCGACGAGCCCGGTGGGACGCACGCGTACCTTGCCAGCGCCGGATGCAAACCCCGATCGACTCCACTTTGCCTTTGCGTCCTGCCAGCATTACGAACAAGGGCTGTACACGGCCTACCGGCAGATGGCCCAGGACGATCTCGATCTGGTGTTCCACCTTGGAGATTACATCTACGAGAATGCCGGACGAGACAACCTCGTGCGGCGGCACAGCGGCTCGCCGACAACAAAACTCAAATCGCTGGCAGACTACCGGCTGCGTCATATGCAGTACCGGGCCGACCCGCTACTGCACGGCATGCATGCACTGTGTCCGTGGTTTGTCACCTGGGACGACCACGAGTTCGACAATAACTATGCCAACGACATTCAGGAGGAACAGGGGGGAGGCACACCGCGCACGGACCCCGTCGAGTTTCTGGTGCAGCGAGCGGCGGCGTACCAGGCCTATTACGAGATGATGCCGCTCCGTGCCCGATCGCTCCCTCGCGGGCCACACATGCAGTTGTATCGAAAGGCCGCGTACGGACAGCTGGCTGAGTTCTTTGTACTGGACACTCGTCAGTACCGCACCGATCAGCCGAACGGCGACGGGCTCCGGTTGCTGAACGATGAGGCGCTCAACCCGGACAACTCGCTGCTCGGCAGGCCGCAGCGGGGATGGCTGGACGCGAACCTGCTTTCGTCGCGCGGGCAATGGAACGTCCTGGCCCAACAAGTGATGATGGCCATGGTCGAGATCCATGCTGGCGAACGCAACGGCTTTTCCATGGATCAGTGGCCGGGAGCCGCTTACGAGCGTATGACGCTGTTGCAGTTCCTGGCAGATCGAGACGTGCCCAATCCCGTAGTCTTGACCGGCGACATCCACTCCAACTGGGTAAACAACCTGCGGGTCGACGACCGTCGCTCGGAGCTCCCCGTGGTTGCCACCGAGTTCGTGGGAACGAGCATTTCCAGCGGCGGTAACGGCCCGAAAGAAGTCTCCGGCCTCGATAGCCTACTGGCACGGAATCCGGCCGTGCAATTCCACAACCGGCAGCGGGGCTACGTCCGTTGCCTCGTGACACCGAAGACATGGACCAGCGATTACGTCGAGGTCGAGGATGTGGCAAGGCCGAACGGGAAGATTTCCACGCGAGCTTCTTTTGTGGTCGAAGCCGGGCAGGCCGGAGCGAAGCCTGCGTGATCCGTGGTCCCGAATTGGCATCAGCCAACCAGGTTGGCGGGTAATTAGCCAGTGGGCCTCTGCAGAATACATGGGACGGGTAGTTTTTCGGCGGGGGCCGGGACCGGTTCGTGCTCTTTGCAGCGGGATTACCACGCCAAGCTTGATCGTCGAACAGTCAATATCCCTGTGCGCGCGAAGCGATCCGAATTGGCACAGCGCGTGCAATTAGCCTTGTGACGCCTCCCCTGGACACTTGCTCGAGCGCGAGGGGGAGGCTTAGCTGGGACGTGGCTTCGCCACCAAACAGTTTCTCGCTGGGCACATCATGCATACGACAGGGGCGATGCCATGCGCGCTATACTCCCGTGCGTTGACCACGGCCTCTTAACCCATACCTTCCTGGTTCTGTTCCTCGCAACCGGCGGACTGGCGTCCGTCCGCCTCGCGGCGGAGAATCGGCCAGTCGACCCGCAGGAAGCGTCGCAGAATCGGCCACCAGCTTTCGAAGCCTCTGGCCACCGCATTGTCCTGCGCATTGCCGACGACGTATTTCGACCCCTTGTCGCGCAGCATGTGAATCAGACTTCGTACGCGGACAAGGTGATTCTGGGGACCAGAGTACAAGGGCCGAGCCACACGGAGGGCGACATTTCCGTGCAGGTACGCAGTTCCGACGCTGGGGCAGCGTTCTGGCTGACTTTCGAGGGAATCAACCGATCACACACTCGAGGTGTCAACCGTAGCGCGATCACCGAGCACGTGTCGCAAACGAATTTTGTAACCAGTATCCCTGTGACGTTCGATCCACAACGGGGATTTCGGCAGGGTACTCCCTCCATCCGTGCGACGACACAACTCACGCCGATCGCCGTGAGTTCGACCGTCGGAGGACTCCGGGGTCGCCTGGTACGCCGCATTGCGGAGCGGCGCGTCGAGAGTACGAACGAACAGGCGAGACAGATTGCCCAGCGGGACACATCGCGTGACGTGGTCGCTGGCTTTCAGCAGACCGTGGCCAAACAACTGACGGATCTGAATCAAGAGCTGGAAAAGAATGAGGTGTTCATGGCCCTTCGCGAGAGCGAGGAACCGTTCATGGTGCGATCGGG
>JBFWYF010000902.1:0-3459 GCA_050186685.1 Pirellulaceae bacterium | reverse complement strand
CGGAAGTCGCCAGACTTCCGAGCGGAGTGCGGGGAGTCGGAACTCTGGCGAGTTCCGCTACGGGAGTGCGGGGAGTCGGAACATGTAGCGGAAGTCACCAGACTTCCGAGCGGAGTGCGGGGAGTCGGAACTCTGGCGAGTTCCGCTACGGGAGTGCGGGGAGTCGGAACGTGGTTCGGAATTCGGTAGCCACGGGCGGCCGAAAACGGCATAATAGCCGCCTTACCCTACCATCCCGAGGATGCCGGTCATGCTCAGAATACTGGGTTCCACCAAGCAGCTATGTGGCGGACTTTCGCGACGAGAAATGATGCGCGTCGGCGGCCTGGGGCTGGCTGGAATCGGACTGGCGGACCTGTTCGCCCTGCAAGAACGGGCTCGCGCCGACGGAGGCGTTCGACCGCAATCGTTTGGGCAGGCGAAAGGCGTGATCCTGATCCATCTTTATGGAGCGCCGAGCCAGCTCGAGTGGGTCGACCCCAAGCCGCAGGCCCCCGCTGAGGTGCGGGGCGAACTGGGTGTCATCGAATCCCGGCTGCCAGGTTGTCACGTGGGCGAGCTGTTTCCCAAGTTCGGCCAGGTTCTGGACCAGTGCACCGTGTTGCGGTCGCTCACCCATCCCTATCCGCTGCACGGTGTCGCGTTCGCGCTGACCGGCGTACCGGCTATCGACGTCGCCATGGAATTGAGCCCCCGCGATCCGCGGCACTGGCCCTATTTCGGATCCGTCGTCGAGTACCTCGACAGCCAGCGGCGGAGCGGGTTCCCGGCGGTTCCCAACAATATCGCGCTCCCGTTTGCGTTCAGCAGCCGCCGGCAAGGCGAAGTGCCGCGGGCCGGTCCGTATGCAGCGTTTCTGGGCCCGGCCTACGATCCGGTGTTCGCCGATTTCGTAGGCACCGCCACCAAGGGACTAAACAAGACCCTGCGCGATATGGTCTTCACCGAAAACGATCCCTACATCGGCTGCAGCGACGACACGCATTTCATCGTGCCCTCGTCAACGCAACTTCAACCTGAACTGACGCTCGACCGCCTCCAGCGGCGTAAGACACTGCTGGCTCAGTTCAACGAGGCCCGGCGCAGCCTCGAACAGCAGAATATCTCGCAGCGGCTTTCCCGCCATCAACAGGCGGCCCTCGCCGTTCTCGAATCGGATCAACTCGCCACGGCACTGGACGTGCGCCGGGAACCGGCGGCGACGCGCGATCTCTACGGCCGCACGTTGTTCGGCCAGTCTTGCCTGGCCGCTCGCCGTTTGATCGAGGCGGGCAGCCGAGTCGTCTCCGTGTTCTGGGACGAGTATGGGCTCGCCGGCAGCGGCTGGGACACTCACTGGAACCACTACCCGCGCATGCGCGAAGAATTGTGTCCAGGGCTCGATCAGGGCTGGTTCGGCCTGATTACCGACCTGGACCGACGCGGCCTGCTCGACGAGACGCTCGTCGTCTGCACGAGCGAACACGGCCGCACACCTCACATCAATCGCGCGCAAGGCGGCGGCCGCGACCACTGGTCCCGCGTCTATTCGTCCGTCGTCGCGGGTGGTGGAATGGCCCGTGGCCGGGTGGTGGGCGCTTCGGACAAGCAGGCCGGCGACGTCGCAGATCTGCCGCTGAGCCCGAAGGATCTGCTCGCCACGATGTACCACCTGCTCGGGATCGACCACCACACGCCCGTTCACGACCAGGTCGGCCGGCCGCTGCCGTTGGTCGATGGCCGCGTCATCACGGAGGCGCTCGGGTAAGGGCGTTTAGGCGGTAGGGGTTTAGGCGGTAGGGGTTTAGGCGGTAGGGGTTTAGGCGGTAGGGTGTTAGTTGCGTAGGCGCACAATCGCCGTCGTCCCCCGATCGGCAAGTGCTCCTTCAAGGCTTAAGCGGCGCGAACTCGTCTCGGAACTCTTGCGAGTTCCGCTACCCCGGTATCAAGGCCTGACGAAGCATTCGTCTCACGCGGCTTCGGGTTCGCGCCGGCGGAACTCCTACCCCCTAAACCCCTACGGCCTAAACCCCTACCCCCCTGCCGCCTTTCCCGACCTAGAACACGTCCAGCATGAAGTGCTTGCCCCAGTGGTAACGGCGGCTGGACGGATAAAAGTTGTGCCACTGCTTGTTGTACACGGGCACGCGCATTTCTGGCGGGTAACGGTAGTACAGGCTCTCGCTGCTGCGATAGTACTCGTTGCCCCAGTAGTTTTGCGGGTAATACACGTAGGGGTAATGGTAGAACCGGTCCCAATCCTGGTTACTGAACGTCTTTCCCCACACGCGTCCATACGCCCGTTCGTCGGCGTGTGCCGAGGTCGACAGGCACACCTGCGAGGTAACGAGCGTCATCAGCACTGCCAACACGACACGACGCATGACCGCAATTCCTCCGTAAACGGGTCTGATCCGCGCGGTCGCGCAAGTGACGGGCATTCGCGACGCGCCTACAGATTTCCATCGGCGGCCAGGAACCTCGGCATTGAAGGATTATCCGGCAAAACCGGCTTCTCCCGTAGCTACGCCCGCCAATGGTAGCTACGCTCGCCAGAGCGTGGGGTAGCTATGCTCGCCAGAGCGTAGGGCACTTTCCAAGAATCTCGTTTAACCCGTAGCTGGAGGAGCCAGCTGAATTGGGAGGGCTCCGCCGTATGCTGAGGCGAGACAACAGCCAGCAGACGTATCCGTCCAGTTCAGCTGGCTCCGGAGGCGAGGCCCGGGTGGACTCCGGCCTCGCCTGCGGAGTGTGGCACTGGCTCTGCCGGCTCTGCCAGTGTGGCCCCGTAGGTGTGGCCCCGTAGGTGTGGCACTGGCTCTGCCAGTGTGGCCCGGCTGCGAAGCGCTCTTGCCCCCAAGGGTCGAGACAACACTGGCGGAGCCGGCGGAGCCAGTGCCACCCTGGCGGCTCTGCGCTCCCGGCCTTCCCTGCTTCGCCGCGCTATAAGCCACGGGCGCCGAACGTGGTCAGCATTTCCACGGCTCGATGCAGCTCCTCGATCTCGATCCATTCGTCGGCCGTATGGGCCTGGGCGATCGATCCCGGACCGAAGACCACGGTCGGCGCGCCGATCCGATCGTACGCGGGGGCATTCGTGCCGTACGGAACGCCCACGCAGTTGCCCGCTCCGCCATGCTCGCGGATGACGCTGGCCAGTCGTGCCGCCAGCGCCGAGTTGCGGGCGTCGGACAAGCCGGGAGATGACAGCATCGGCGTCTCGTGGAACACCTCGACGGGCGGTGCCACGCGCTCCGCGATGTAGTCGATTACATGGTCTCGTGCCTGCTGGCCGTTTTCGGTGGGCAGGACGCGGCGGTCGACTTGGATGGCACAGAAGTCCGGCACCGTATTGACGCTGATGCCGCCCGCAATCAGTCCGACGCTGAGCGACGGGCGGCCGACCAGCGGGTGGTGCGCTCGATGAGCTACGACGTCGCGGGCGGATTCCTCGAGCACGTTCAGCACTTTGGCCCTCGA
>JBFWYF010000901.1:0-3469 GCA_050186685.1 Pirellulaceae bacterium | reverse complement strand
AACCGATCCGGATTACGAACCATGGCCCACATCCGGCGTTCGCGGACTGGGACGGGGATGGACAGCTCGATCTGATCGCGTGCGTCGAGTGGAGTGTCTATCCGTTCTATTGCCACGCGGCACTGAAGATGCCTGCTCGTCCGGAATACCGGTTGGACGTCATCCGGGTCGGTGTTCAGTAACCAGCTTGCGGAACGGGCTGCTGCGGAGAAGGCAGATACGCATCGGCCGGTTCCGGCAGTTTGCGGGGTCCCGACGGGATGACCACGATGGAGGGTCCATGTTCCACGACCGACGGGTCCGGGCACGGGCATTGAGGGCTGTTGCCACACATCGGGCATGTCCGACGCTGCCGCCACGGAAACAGTTCGTCGCAAAGTGCCCGGGTCGCCACGAAAATCCGGTCGCCCGGCATGATCTGGTAGTTTGTCGAAGTATCTCCCAGCTGCGTGATCTGGCGGTAGCAGATAGGCAAGACGACGCGGCAGCTGCCCGGCGGCGTGGGCCGGCTCAGAATGATGTCGCAGGTTGACGCTCGGCTGGTGAGTCCGCCCGCGGCAATGATCGCGTCCAGCACCGTTTCGCGGCCGATCAAGGGAAAGGATCCAGGCGAGTTGACTTCACCCAGCACGTAGTAGACGGTTCCTTCGGGGCTTATCAGCCGGACGTTGATCGGGTCCACATCGCCTTCTTGGGCTTCGACCGTCTGTTGGACCATGCCCTCGATCTGTTCGATCGTTCGGCCGGCTACCACGAGCCGGCCGTAGCGCCCCAGGTCGATCGTACCGTCTGCCAGAACCGTCTGGTCGCCGGGAAAGCGGATGGGCGAATCGAGCGATGTTGGTTCGAGCAGCAGCACATCGCCGGGTTCGACGTAGTAGTCGGCTAGCACCGTGCGATCCAACTCGCGGGGCGCCATCGCCGGAGACGGCGTAGCGCTCGCCACATACTTCGTCGAGCCCAACAGGAAGTGACCCGTGGGGAAGATGGTGAACGTCCCACCGGACGTCGAGCAACCGAGGCCGGCCGTCAACAGAATGACCAGACCGAGGGCCAGTCGGCACAGACCGGAATGAACTGGAGCCGGGCTCCCACAATCCGCCGAGTGAAGTGAATGGAACATGAGTCGCGCTAACCTCCCTGTTGTTCCTGTCAGCCACACGGGCGACGAAACAGACTGCCGCGGCTGCCGTTACGGAAGCCTGCGTTTCCCTAGCCTGTTTTCGGCCTCATGAAGCAGGGGCCACTTCGGATCGTGTCGGGAGTGAGCAAGTCCGCGCGACTCAGCTCCCCCAGCAATTCTTCGGCCTGGACATCCGCAGGACTCAAGTTGGAATCACTGATCCGGGGGAGATTCGACGTCTCGCGCCTCTGGTCGCTGAGCGACCAGCGACAACAAGTGTGGCACTGGCTCTGCCAGTGTGGCCCAGCTGAGAATTGGTTGGCTCAGGGTCTGGGAAAACACTGGCGAAGCCACTGCCACACCAACGCACGTTCCCTCTTTCTGGCGAAAGGGGGCTACGAATGCGGGCGAGGCAGCCAAGGCCTATGAGGCAGGTTGCACGGCGCGCTGCAAGAAAAACCGCAAGGCAGTATCACGAAGCAGGGGCAGGGGGCGCACTCGCACAACAGGCGAAATGAGCGTGCCGCCGACCTGCAGATGGATGACTCGATCCTCCAGAAACGAGTTAGCGGCCAGGGCCCAGGTGACCGGCGTGGGAACGGCGACGGGCAACCGGTTCAGCAGGAACTGGGCCAGCGTGGCATTTTGTCCGAGACGGCTCGTCGAGGCGGTCGCCTCCAGATCGAGTCGGCGGTTAAGACCCACCCGTCCCGTCACGAACAACTGCGTCGAAGAACTGGCGAGCGACAGTTCTTCGATCAGGAGTGTTCCCCGATCGAGCCGAGCTTCTATTTCTCCCTCCTCGAATCGTGTTGCTCCCGAGACGCCCGCGAGGTAGGGCTGCACTTGCTGGAATACGGGAAAAGACATGGCCTGCGTGTCTCGCAAAGTGGCCTCCAGCGTTCCGCGCAGATCATTAGCCGAGCGTACCCGCCGTCCCGACAGAGTGATGCGCCCGGTGATGCGTCCGGCTCCCACTTGGCTGGAGACACCCCAGTCCTGCAGGACTGTCTGGAGTTCGACGTTCGAGAACCGGGCGTCGGCATCCACGTGGATGTCGCGGTCCCACTTCAGCCGAAGATCCCCGGTCACACGTCCACCTGCGAGCTGGCTGCTGGCGCTGGTCGCCATGAACTCACCGTAGCCGGTTGTGGTGTCGTATCGCAATCGGATCGGAACGCGTGTTCCGCGAACACGCACATCGCTGATTCGTCCCTGGCTCAAACCGGCGGTGCCGGCGGCCGTCCACGCGCCGCCGACGGCTCCGCCGCGCAGCTGCAGATCGATAGTGCCATTCAGCCATGACGCCGCTTCCGGCAGGACGAGAACAAACGCTTCCTCGGCGTCGGCGCCATTCAGAGACAGTGTGAAAGAACTGCGCTGGATCTCCTCCAGGTCAATACGGGCCGTCAAACGCAATCGCCCGTCTGCAAAGGGGCCTGAGAGATCGATCAGGCGAACGGATTGGGAGGAAGCTTGCACGGCCCCTTGCAGCCGGCTGGCCAGTGCCATTGCTCCCCATTGCAAATCCGTCACGACGACATCGCCCTGGCCTGTCGGCCTCCCATCATCGGCACGCTGGATATCGATGCGGGTTGCCAGAGTTCCCGATAGAGGCCTTAGCCGTTCGCTGTCGGGATAGACGTCCCCCAGCTTGGCCAGCTGCAGACCCGTGGCGACCAACGTGACTTGGCCGGCCTGTGAGATGCCACCCGCCGGCCACTTTCCAGACAGCCGGACTTGGCCGTCCATCACGTTTCCCGAGACACCTACCTGGAGTTGTGCGTCTTGTTGCGCGAACTTGCCGGCAAAGCTGGCGATCGAGACAGAGTTCGCCAGGATCCGAGGTGCCTCGACCGTGGCGTTAAAGGTCCAGTCGGAAAAATCCGCCAGCGGGCCGCTCGTCTGAGCGGCGATTCGCCCGTGGGCCTCGCCTTCCAGCTGGAAAGGAAATTCTCCCACAAGATCCGCCACTCGGTTCAGATCCAGTCGTTGCCACTGGAGCTCCGTGGAGGCACCCGCGGCTCCACCCAGCGGAAGTGTGGCGGACCCCGAGATCCGACCCTCACCCAGGTTAGCAACGGCCTCGACCAGTTTCAGCTTGTGCTTCTCGAGCACGTAATTGGCGTGGGCGTGCCCCACGAGCAAGTTGCCCGCGAGGACTTGTTCCGCCTGCATGCTGCCGCTGCCCTCAAACGGCCAGGTTGCTAACTCGCCACGCACGTCGCCCGTCATCGAGAAAAGCCCCGAAACGTCGAATGGCAGCGTTCGATCGCCCAACAGGGCGTCGACGCGAGCCAGCTGGGCGTTCTGTAACTGCAGCTTGGCCTGAAACGGATACGGCTC
>JBFWYF010000900.1:0-3473 GCA_050186685.1 Pirellulaceae bacterium | reverse complement strand
AATGCTGGACGCGCTAGGGGGAAGGTACCGAGTGTCCCGGCGAGTGGAGCACTTTTCGTTCGACGGCGACGAGCTTTGTGGAGACGAGTCCTCGGTCCGAGCGTTTGCAAACAATGACGTCGTGATGCTCGAGAATGTCCGCTGCTCGGGTGCGGCACATGGCCAGTGCAAGCGGGGTTGTACGATCTTCTGGCGGGAGTCCTGGCTGCGGCCGACGACCGCGAACTCGCCGCCGGCGGAACCGGGAGACCGGCAGGCTCTCGCCCAGCGATTGCAGACTCGGCAGACCGGCGAAACGGAACGGTACTTCTGTCAGTCGAGCGAGCTCTTGACGGCGACTCATCCGCTGAGCTGGCGAGAGCGGATTCGACGATGCCTTCGCAATGTGACTTCCGGGAACTACGGTGCCGCGGAGATGCTGCGGAATGTATTCGTGTGGATCGCGGTACGGGGGCGCGAGAAACTCCTGGGAGCCTATCCCAGGGGGACGCTCCAGAAGACCCCCGTCGAAGCGTTGCATCTCGAAGCCGGCGAGCTCGTAGAAGTAAAAAGTCTCGACGAGATCAAACGCACCTTGGACCGCCACGGATTGAATCGCGGGTTGCACTTCGCACCGGAGATGATTCCTTACTGTGGCCGCCGTCTGCGCGTCGCAGCCCGAGCGGATTTCATGATCGTCGAGGGCACCGGGACCGTGCGGCGCATGCAGAATACGGTGATCCTCGAGAATTCCCTCTGCGACAGCGCGACCTGGGCGTTCGGCGCATGCCCGCGTGAGGACCACATCTACTGGCGCGAGATTTGGTTGCGGCGCGTCGACGAACAGAAGACTTCAGAACCGGCGAGAGGATAAGCGTCACCATGGTTTTAGCCGCTGCGTGGCAGTTCGGGATCAACGATCCCTCCTTTATTGCCTGGGTGATTTGTGGTGCCTATCTGCTGGCGGCCGGCTTGAGCTGGCTCGCTCGCGCCTCCGACCGTTACGCCCCGGGCGCGGGAGCTCGCGCCTTGTGGGGCCTACTCTGTCCCGTATTGCTGGGGCTTGGAGTGAACAAACAGCTCGACCTGCATCATCTGCTATTGCAGGTAGCTCGCGACGCGCTTTCGAACCGCGGCACCTTGATGGCGGCAGGAGGGGCGATGGCCATTCTGGCCGTGCCAGCTACGGTCGCGGTGTTTATCGGCTCCCGGCTGTTGCGCCAAGCCGATTACCGAGTCCGCTGGGCGTATGCGATGGTGGTCGGGTTGCTCGGTTTGCAGGTCTTGCGTTTCCTGCCCGGGCCCCAGGCGGACATTCTGGTGTATCACGTGTTTACCGAGGAGGAAGGTTTGCTGCACATCCACGTCATCGAGTTGCTCGAATTGGCCAGCCTGTTGGCGATCGCTTTTCTCGCACGATCGGCCCGCCGCCCAGCCGCTGCCTGCTGAGGCAAGTCGAGGTGGACCGGTTTGCTCCGCCGGTAAGTCGAACTGCGTGTGACGCCGGAGATGTCGATGAATCGAGCACCCCGCAAGACACGGATCTTGATGCTCCTGGAGAACGCAGGCATCCCGGAGGACCATCGGGTCGTGCGCGAGGCGGAAGCCCTGCTGGGTATCGGATGCGATGTGACCATTATCTGTCCGACCTGTGGCCGTCAGCCGTGGTCGGAAGTCGTCCGGGGGATTCAAGTCTATCGCTTTCCGCAGTCCTTTTCCCCGCGCGGCTTCCTGGGCTATGTGTGGGAATACGGTTACAGCATCGCCATGTTCTTTCTGCTGGCCAGCTACGTCTGGTGCCGGCAGGGATTTGACGTAATCCACGTCCATACACCGCCCGACCTAACGGCCACGGTGGCTATCTTCTTTCAACAGTTCGGGAAGAAGTTCGTATTCGATCACCACGATCTGTCTCCCGAGCTTTATCTGGCGCGCCGGGACAGTGTGACCCCAAACCTGGTGTACCGGGTGCTGCGATATTTCGAACGGTTAGCTTGCCGCCAAGCGAGCCGGTTGATCGCAACGAATACCACCCAGCGGAACGTTCAGATCCAGCGTTGCGGCGCGAAACCCGAACATTGCTACGTCGTGCGGAATGGACCGAACGAAGCTTTTCTGAAAGAGGTGAAGCCATGGCCCGAGCTGCGTTTTCCGGGCAAGATCGTCCTGGGGTATGTGGGCATTATCGGCGTCCAGGACGGCGTCGACTACATGATTCGCGTCGTCCAGGAACTGAAGTACCAGCATCGTCGCGACGACTTTCTGGCGGTAATTGTGGGCCACGGCCCCGCACTGGCGGATCTGAAAGTCCTTGCGCGCACACTGCGCGTCGAGCAGCAGGTCCTGTTTACGGGACGTGTGGCTTTCGCCGACGTGCCGCGCTACATAGCCGCCTTCGACATCTGTCTGACGCCGGACCCGAGCAATGCGTACAACGACAGCTGTACCACCATCAAGACGCTGGAGTACATGGCACTGGGAAAGCCGACGGTCTGTTTCCGTACGGCCGAGAATGAGATCACGGCCGGGGAGGCCGCGCTGTATGCCGACCACAATAATGTCTCGGCCTACGCGAACCTGGTCGTCCGGTTGATGGACAACCCGGGCCTTCGTGCCGACATGGGAGCGCTAGCTCGGCGGCGCATCGACGCAGGATTGACCTGGGAGCGCCAGGCGGTGCAATTGGTCGAACTCTATCGCGACCTGCTCCGACTGTGTTAGCTCCATCGATTGTCGCTTCGGGCAGGGATGGATAAACTTACGACGTGCAGAGGCTTGGCCGGGTAGCTCCGGCCTGAATGCGGCACCCTTGATCCACAATGCATTCCTGGTGCCGTACAGCAAATTCACGTCTAGCAAGCGGAAAGCAGAAATATATGACAGCGGAATCCAAGTGCCCGATGCGCAGCGCGGCGGGTGGTGGTACCTCGAACCGGGACTGGTGGCCTAATCAGCTGAAGCTGGAACTTTTGCACCAGCATTCGTCGAAATCCAACCCCATGGGGGAGGACTTTGATTATGCGAAGGAGTTCAAGAGCCTCGATTTCGCCGCGGTCAAGAGAGATCTCGCCGCCCTGATGACCGACTCTCAGGACTGGTGGCCAGCGGACTTTGGACATTACGGACCGTTGTTCATACGTATGGCGTGGCACAGCGCCGGAACCTACCGCACGGGGGATGGCCGTGGCGGTGGTGGCCGCGGCCAACAGCGATTCGCGCCGCTCAACAGCTGGCCGGACAACGTCAGCTTGGACAAGGCACGCCGGCTGCTGTGGCCGATCAAGCAGAAATATGGCCGCCGGATTTCGTGGGCGGATCTGATGATCCTCGCGGGCAACGTCGCCCTGGAGACGATGGGGCTCCGAACCTTTGGCTTCGGCGGCGGGCGCGAGGACGTGTGGGAGCCGGATCACGACGTCTACTGGGGGTCAGAAAAAACCTGGCTGGGGGGCGATGTCCGCTATAAGCCCGGCTCCGAAGGAGTCGAAAAGGAC
>JBFWYF010000899.1:0-3474 GCA_050186685.1 Pirellulaceae bacterium | reverse complement strand
CAGTTTTGGGTAAAGCAGACCTCACTGAGTGGCACTGGCAGGCCGCCGAGAGAAGTTGGGTAATTGCGCTCGATTGGGGAGGCGGCCAGCCAGTGCGGAATCGAGCGAGACTCCACACTGGCTGGCCTCCAGGCGGAATCTCGCGGCGTAAGTGCCTTCGTGTCGGCGGCCCGCCAGTGGCACCCATTCGTCGATGCTGGCGCGAAACTTGTCAACCGGAAACAGCACTAGCAATCACCCGAAAGAAGGTACTCATCCCCCGCCACGCGGGAACCCGATCAGCTGCCGTTCGACGTACTTGGCGAGTAGATCCGTTTCGAGGTTGACCGTATCGCCGACCTGTCGCCGCCCCAGCGTGGTCACCTGCAGCGTGTGTGGGATCAACGCGACGCTGAACCGGTCGGCCGCGACGTCGACCAGCGTGAGGCTGATCCCGTCGACGGCGACCGAACCTTTGCTGGCCATCTGACGGGTCAGGTGGGGAGGGCACTGGAACCACATGAACGACCAGTCGCCGTCGTCGCGCCGCTCGGCCAGTTGGCCGGTGGCGTCGACGTGCCCGGTCACGAAGTGGCCACCCAGTCGATCGTCCATGCGCAACGAGCGTTCCAGGTTGACTCCGGATCCCGGTACGAGCTCCCCCAGGTTCGTGCGGCTGAGCGTTTCCGTCCCGGCCTCGAAAGCCAGTCGCTCGCCATCGACGGCTACCACGGTCAGGCAACAGCCGTTGATAGCGATACTGTCACCGATTTGCGTTCCAACGGCGAGGTGACCGGCTCGCAGGACGAAGCGTTTGCCAGGGGGCTGATCGATGATGTCGGCGACTTCGCCCAGCAGTTCGACTAAGCCGGTAAACATGCGATGGGTTGGCTCCTCGTGCCCAGTGTAGAAGCGATCGGCGGCAGGGGACAAGCTCCCGTTGTCGTGCCGAGTTTCCGCGCCTACTCCACCCGTAGGCAACTTCCGGGTCTTGCGACACAATAGCCTCCACGAGGTTCACGCGGGATATCTCACGCTGCGGACAGCGGGGGACCCGAACAGCAACTCCGAATATACAGGGCAAGAACAATGGGCTACATCGCCTCGGTGCATGGTCGCCAGATCCTGGACAGTCGCGGCAATCCGACCGTGGAAGTTGACGTCACCTTGTCCGATGGTTCCTTCGGTCGCGCCGCCGTGCCGAGTGGCGCAAGTACGGGTGCCCATGAGGCTTGGGAACTGCGGGATGGCGACAAGGGGAAGTATCTGGGCAAGGGCGTGTCCAAGGCGGTCGAGAACGTGAACTCGGTGCTGGCCGATGCGTTGAACGGTTGGGATGCGACGGACCAGCTGGGAATTGACGAGCGGATGATGGAGCTCGATGGGACCCAGAACAAGAAGAAGCTCGGCGCCAATGCGATTTTGGGAGTGTCGCTGGCTGTGGCGAAGGCCGCGGCGGTGTTCACGCAGCAGCCGCTGTACCGGTATTTGGGCGGGGTCGGCGCGAACATCCTGCCCGCACCGATGATGAACATCGTCAATGGCGGGGCGCACGCGGACAATTCGGTGGACGTCCAGGAGTTCATGGTGATGCCGCTGGGATTCCAGCGGTTTTCGGATGCGCTGCGGTGTGGTTGCGAGGTGTTCCACAGCTTGAAGAGTGTGCTGAAGAGCAAGAAGCTCAATACGGCCGTCGGGGATGAAGGCGGGTTCGCTCCGGATCTGCGGAGCAATGGTGAAGCGCTGGACCTCATCCTGGAAGCCGTGGAGAAGGCGGGCTACAAGGCGAAGGAGCAGGTGTTCATCGCGCTGGATGTCGCCGCGACCGAGTTTTACGATGCAGACAAGAAGCGGTATGCGATCGACGGCAAGCAGCTGGATTCGGCCGGCATGGTCGACTTCCTGGCGGGGTGGGTCGATAAATATCCAATCTGCTCGATCGAGGACGGGTGCTCGGAGGACGACTGGGAAGGCTGGAAGATGTTGACCGACCGGTTGGGCAAGCGGGTCCAGCTGGTGGGCGACGACCTGTTTGTGACGAACACCGAGCGACTGCAGCGAGGGATCAACGAAGGCATCGCCAACAGCATTCTGATCAAAGTCAACCAGATCGGGACGCTGTCCGAGACCATTGCGGCGATCAATCTGGCGAAACGGCATCACTACACGAGCATTTCCAGCCATCGTAGTGGCGAGACGGAAGATGCGACGATTGCGGATCTGGCGGTGGCCTTAGGGACGGGCCAGATCAAGACCGGCTCGGCGTCGCGCACGGATCGCATGGCGAAGTACAACCAGTTGCTGCGTATCGAGGAGGAACTGGATACGCGCGCGATTTACGGCGGTCCGCTGTTTCCCAAGTGGTAGCTCGTACGTCGATCACGGATTCACCCTGGTACTGGGTTTACCTGTTCTGCACGGCGGGGCTGGTGGCGCTGGTCCTGATGGGGCCGCGATATGCCAGCCGGCAGGTGGAGATCGAACGGGAGCTGCAGGGGCGTCAGCGGGCCATCCAGAACTTGTCCGGCGAGGAGCCGCGGGCGGAGATGTCCGACGAGGGCCGCATGCAGATCGGTTTGCGGCCGCTGTACTTTGTGCTGGGCGGCTTGTTGGCGCTGGCTTGGGGAAATCTGATCTGGCGTCACTTCCGAGCGCGGCGGGCGGCGGCGCGCGAGTAGGTCTGTGGTGGGAGGGCGACCTGGATGACGTGGTTCTACGAAGAATCGCTGCCCGGCATCATCACAGGCATCCTGGTTGTTCTCGGCAGTGTGTTGGTCTGGCTGCACACGGGACGCCGCCCGTTTCTATTGGCGGCGGTGGGCGGCCTTGTTCTGTGTTTCGTCGCGGTGATGGTCGAACGCGGCATCGAGACGGACGGCGAGCGGATCGATGCCGTACTGCACGAGATCGCTCGCAACGTCGCGCGGAATGATCTGCCCGCCGCGCTGTCCCATGTCCATCCGTCGGCGCCGATAATCCGGGCTCAGGCGGAATCGGAATTGCCGCGTTACAACTTTTCGGACGTGACGATCAAGTCGAACCTGCGGATCACGTTCGACGATCCGTCGGCGCCGACAGAAGCGACCGCGCGCTTCAACGCATCGGTCTCGGCGAGCCACCGCGACTTTCCACTCGAGCACCGCCGTGCCGTGAGATACGTGACCGTCGTTTTTCGCCGGGACGGCGACGACTGGAAGGTCGTGGCCTACGACCATCAGGAGCCTGAATTGCTGGGGGGGAAGCGGTAACTGTCAAGGCAGGGTTGAAGACCGGCGGTGTCACGTAGCGGAAGTCGCCAGACGCCGTGTCATCCTGGGTGTCAAGCTCGCAGTAGCGGAAGTCGCCAGACGCCGCGTCATCCTGGGTGTCAAGCTCGCAGTAGCGGAAGTCGCCAGACGCCGTGTCATCCTGGGTGTCAACCTCGCACGTAGCGGAAGTCGCCAGATGCCGCGTCATCCTGGGTGTCAACCTCGCACGTAGCGGAAGTCGCCAGAC
>JBFWYF010000898.1:0-3475 GCA_050186685.1 Pirellulaceae bacterium | reverse complement strand
CGGTCGGGCGGGCGTCGGAAGCGTTGCCCCTTCCGCTACGAGGGGCGAGGGCGCCCTAGCGCAGCGTTTGCTCCGCCTGGTAGGCCTTCTGGGCCGCGGCCTCGCGCGTCAACGTGAACTCGGGACCCGGCGCAAAGTACTGCACATCATCCGACAAATAGTACGGACTCGGCAGAGTCTGGCCACCCACGTGCGTCTGGCAGCCTGTCGCACACAGAGCTGCCAACCCAAGTCCACAAACGGCTGCTTTCATCCATGGCTGTGTCATAACGGCGGTCCTTGTCCACGAGACCTGCAGATCCGGAATATCCGTCACAACTTATCGACGCAGCTCCGGGCCTCCCTTCAGCGAAAACCGGGGCAATTTGCCCGCCACCTCGGGTAACCCCATCGCGGCCAGCGAGGGCTGGGGCGTCGGATGTCGCCTGCGGACGCGGTCTAAGATGTGATGTAATAGACACTTACGGATTGCGCAATTGCAGCGGCTGGGGATCGTCGACCTGCCCGGCCGGGCGCTGGCCCGATCCGGCACGACCTGCGTCGCCAAGCTCGCGTCGCGCGTTTTCCGCCAGCTGCGTCAGCCGCTCGACGACCTCGGGATGCTGCCGAGACACCTCCCGGTCTTCGTGCACGTCGTGGCGGACGTCATACAGCTCGAGCCGCGAAGGAGCCGACTTGCGACTGAGCGCTACATATTTCTGCTCGAGTGGCAGGTAGAGTTTCCAGTTCCCGCTGCGAACCGCCTGTAACTGGTCGAGGCGGTAGTAGAAGAAGCCCTGGTCGTCCCAGTGCGAGCGGGCGCCGGGTGTCCCGAACAGCAGCGGTCGGATATCGGCGCCGTCGATCGGCCGCGGTGGCAGCGCCGCGCCGGCCAGCGCCGCGCAAGTCGGGAGCAGATCCATGGTCGAGCAGATCTCGTCCTGAACCTGGCCCGCGGGAATCCGGCCGGGCCACCGCATGATGCAGGGCATGCGCATGGCCCCTTCGCTCGTGTCGTAGCCAAACCCGCGATAGGGCGCGCAGCTGCCCTGGGGAGGCTTGCGGTTCACGGCACCATTGTCGCTTGTCCAAACCACCAGCGTGCGGTCGGCGAGTCCCAGCCGGTCGAGCGCCCGCATGATCTCCCCGGTACTCCAATCCAGTTCCTCGACGCTGTCGCCGTAAGCACCATTGCGGCTCTTCCCTCGAAAGTCCGGGCTGGAGAAGGGATGGGGCGTCGAGCCGGGCATGGTATGGGGCAGGTACACAAAGAAGGGGCGGGACTGGTGGCGTTCCATGAACGATACGACTTCCCTTGTGCATCGTTGCACGAGATAGTCGCGATCCACCGGAGCTTCGATGACGCGCTCGCCGCGCATCAGCGGTAATTCCGGCCAGGTGTCGGGCGACTTGTCGCGCGTCATGTCATCGCTGTACGGGATGCCGAAGAACTCGTCGAATCCCTGTCGCGTGGGGAGAAACACGGGTTGGTCGCCCAGGTGCCACTTGCCGAAGATCCCCGTGGCGTAACCGGCCGACTGGAGGACTTCGGCGATCGTGATTTCGTCCGGATGGAGTCCGCGCCGGCCCACCGGCTGGAGCACGGCCGAATTGCGATCGCTGACGTGCATCGAGACGCGCTGGGCATAGCACCCGGTCATCAGGCTGGCCCGGCTGGGCGTGCACACCCCGCTGCTGACGTAGAAACTGGTAAAACGCGTGCCCTCGCGCGCCAGCTGGTCGACGTGAGGCGTACGGTGCAGGGTGGAACCGAAGCAACCCAGGTCGCCGTTGCCGAAGTTGTCGACGAAAATCACGACGATGTTCGGCCGAACCGTGTCGACCGGCGCGGCTGTGCACCGCTGGACTCCGAGAAGCGGCACGAGGGTCAAGCACAGGACCAGCTGCCCGGCCATGGTTCGATAGTCAATACGACGCATCGAGCGCACTCCGCACAAGAGGTTTCAGGGAGCCGACGGGGGGAATCCGCCCTCTGGCCGCCCGGCCCGCGAGGGCCGACATCAGCTGAGCCAGGTACTCACAGCTTTTTCAAGATCTCCATCGCCTTCGTCTCGAACAGCTCCTGCCACTCCGGCGCGAGAATGCAATCGCTGTCTTCCTGGGCATTACCCACATTTAGCAGCTGTTCGGAGGTCGGGGCGTAGTAGATATACCCATTCGTGTACCCCGCGATGAACGTGGGCTGGTGCGGAGAACGCTCCTTGAGGTTCAGTCCGATTCGAACGGTCAGCTCGCCTGGAAACGTGAGAAGTACAAATTCGCCAATCCGCAGTCCGACGACCTCCACTTCGATGGTCCGCTTTCCCGACGCCGCAAACGCGGCCTGATGCTTCCGGAGCAGGGCGAGGTTGGTCTGGACTCGCGTCAAGTCTTCCATGACATGGATGTTTTCGATGTACGCTTGCAGGTTGCGGCGGTTTTCGGCATCCAGGCTGCGGAGGTCGCTGTGCCCGACCGCGTCGTCATGCAGGTACCGGTGTGCGTAGTAGGAAGGAAACTCCCGCGCCAGATTGTATTTCATCACCAGCGGAAGGAAGGTCTTCAGGTTCAGGCTGGTCCCGCGCAGCGAACGGACCAGTCGTTCCTGTTCCGCTTCCAGCTGATAAATCCGCTGTGTGCGGTCGCCGCGCGGCAGCGACAGCGTCTCGTTCCGTAAACCCAGTCGCGCATCCTCGCGGCACTGGATGCTGCGCACGGCCCGCAGCGTGCTGAGTCCCAGCATGTTGCCCAGCGGTTCGGCGCTGCGCGGATGATCGACATCCTTGTAATTGACGGGATTGATGTCCCCTCCACACCCCTGGACGAACAGCGCGATCGTGCCTTCATCCAGGTTGTCCTCGATCACTCGGGAGGCGAACCCCGTGATGTCCGCGGTGTTCTTCCCACCGGGAACGCCTTGGATCGGATGGCAGGCGAAATTGTAAACGACAGCCAGCGTCCGCCCGTCGGTGCGATCGAGGCGGAGCACTCCGATTTGCGGATCGACCGGACCGACCTCGGCAATTTCCTCGTCGGGGGGCAGCGAATAGGCATGCCGCACATCCAGGGTGCGGCCGCTTTTCAGCTTCAGTCGCCGGTTCTCCATAATTCGGTTCTCATGGCCCGTGCCGATCCCGACATGGACTTGAACCATCTGCTCCATCGCCTTCTGCACCGCCTGCACGGTCCGGTCCTCGACATCTTTGCACACGATGCCGTGGCAATGGCTGGCATTGGCGAGCACCTGCGACGGCGGGATACCACACTCTTTCTCGAGCCGGCTCCGCACGGCGGGGAAGTACGCATTGGTGATATACCCGATTTCCCCGATCGCCACGGCATCCAGCGTGATCAGGGCCACCGTCGTCTCGCCGCATCGCAAGACGAGCGCCTTGACGTACAGCGGGTCGTTTACCGGCACGGCCTCGCGGTCCGTGATGTCGACTTTCGCGGCGCCGGCCAGCAACTCGGCGGCGTCCAGCCGGGATGTCAAACT
>JBFWYF010000897.1:0-3477 GCA_050186685.1 Pirellulaceae bacterium | reverse complement strand
GCCACTGCACTGATTTAACTGAAACCTGAGATGGTTCATTCGACATGCCAATCATCCGCCGCGCTCCAAAGTGTGAAACTCCGCCAACAGACGCCCGGTATTACGACCGAGCCACCGTGTTCGCGCAGACGCCACGTGTGCCATCATTTGGGCATGGTAGGGATGCCTTTGGACCGATCGAGAGCAGCCGGGCGGATTTCTTGCTTGAGGTGCTCACCGTCCGCCAGAAGCTATGGTTCGGATTGCTTGTGACATGCTGGTGGCTTGGTCTGATGTCTCTGCTCTGCTGGTGGTTCAGGCCCGAGCATCAAATAGGCGCTCTCAAATTCGCGGTCAATTCCCTGCTTCTCCTATGGACGTGTGCGGTCCCGACGTATTTTTTCTTTTTCGTGTCGCGTATGAAGCGGCCGAATCCAAGTCTTCGGATTCCCGAAACGTGGCGAGTGGCCATGGTGGTGACACGGGCCCCCAGTGAACCGTTCAGCGTCGTACGGCCGACGCTCGATGCGATGTTGGCACAGCGGTTCCCGCACGATACGTGGTTGGCGGATGAGGACCCCACGGAAGAGGTCGAGCGGTGGTGCGTTGAGCATGGAGTCTTCATTTCGACGCGCAAGAACGCGGCCGATTATCATCGTGACTGTTGGCCTCGCAGGGCGAAGTGCAAGGAAGGAAATCTCGCCTACTTCTACGATCATTATGGCTATGATTTGTACGATTTCGTGGCGCAGCTTGATGCGGATCACGTGCCAGAGGCCGGCTATCTCGAGGCGATTTTGCGGCCCTTTCTCGACGATACAGTCGGTTATGTTTCGGCACCGAGCATTTGCGACAAGAACGCCTCCACGAGCTGGACTGCTCGCGGGAGACTTTTCTCCGAAGCGGTAATGCACGGACCACTGCAATCCGGCTACTCCGACGGATTTGCCCCGCTGTGTATCGGATCGCATTATGCGGTGCGCACGACGGCGCTCCGACACATTGGCGGACTTGGACCCGAGCTGGCGGAGGATCATAGCACAACGCTGTTGATGAATGCTTGCGGCTGGCGCGGTGTGCACTCCCCCGATGCACTCGCCCACGGCGATGGCCCAGCGACCCTCGCAGACTGCATCACCCAGGAGTTTCAATGGTCGCGAAGCCTGGTTGTTATTCTGCTCACGGTGTTGCCGAAATGCTGGGGTCGCCTTTCGTGGAGGTTGCGAGTTCAGTTTCTGTTCAGCGAATTGTGGTATCCCTTGTTTGGCGGCTCCATGCTGTTGGGGGTAATTTTGCCGGTCTGGGCTATTCTCACGCGGCAGCCATGGGTGAATGTCAGTTATGCTCAGTTTCTCGTACATACGTTGCCATTGTGCGGGCTGTCAATTGCGGTCCAGGCCTACCTGAAGCGACTGCAGTTGCTTCGACCTGTCGCCGTCCCACTGTTGAATTGGGAGGTTGGTCTGTTCCAATTGATTCGTTGGCCTTGGGTCGTGATAGGCACTCTAGCCGGCGTATGGGTGGCGGTGCGAAATGCGCCGCTGACTTTCCGAGTTACACCTAAGGGAGAGTGTCCTTCAGCTTGTCTCTCCTGGAGGCTACTGAATCCATATGTCGCGATCGTTGTCGCGACGTTTCTTCCCCTGCTCTTGGTTCCGCACGCCGGGGCCGCCCACGGATATTACTTTTTTTTGATCTTCGATCAGGTCCTTTACACTTCCGCACTGCTGGCGATCGTGCTGATCCATTACCATGAAACGACCCAACGCTGTTGACCGACCTAGAAATCTGCAGATCGCCGCCCTCTGCGTGCTAACGATCTTGCCGATTACCATGATTGCGGTGAACGGCGGTACTGCCCTGCGGAGAATCTTCGCAGAAGTACCGCCGGTGGTTCATGACGCAGTCCATGCCCCGATACCGACCTCCGCTGGTCCGGCACGCATCCCTTTCGATCCGGTACGATTTGGGATTTACGACCCGAGTCGCACATTTGTTGCCGACCGGAACTTGAGTATTCGCCACCATTATATTTCGTGGGTCGGTCTTGACGCGGGCGAACTGGGGGCGCGCCTGGCAGCGCTCGAGCGCGACGGATTCGAAGTGATGCTGACCATCGAGCCATGGCCGAAAGCGGATATCCAGCAGCCGTTGCTGCAAGCGATCACCGCCGGCCAGTACGATGACAATCTGGCGTCGCTCGCTCAGTCTCTTCAGGCACTTCAAGGCCCCGTGTACCTTTCCTGGGGTCATGAAATGGATCAGGATTTGACGCGGCGTTATCCGTGGTCTGCTGCCAGTCCCGCGGATTTCATCGCGGCCTACCGCTATGTGGTGGATTGGCTTCGCCAGCGGGTTCAGACGGAGATCCGCTGGATCTGGACAGCCGTGCTCAAGGAGGGGAGTGCTCGCTACTGGCCCGGTGATGCGTACGCCGACTTTGTTGGCATGCCAGTCTACAGTTTCCCTGAATTCGATCATGCAACCTACGGATATATTCGCCATTTTCGCCAAACCTATGAGGACAAGCGGAAGATCGCGACCCAATTTGGCAAACCTCTGTGCATTACCGAGCTGGGGGTACACGGAAGTGCTGAATTCGCCAGTTTCTGGTTGCATCAGGCGTTTCTCGCCCTGGATGATTATCCCGAGCTGGCAATGGTCATATTTTTCTATTCCCGGGACTCAGCAGGGGCTTGGGGCGATCGATTCAGCGTTCCTGATTGGCGAGTGCATGGCGATACGATTCGCGGGCTCGTGGATTGGAAAAAGGCGGAGAAACGTTGATGTTAGATCACTTCGGGATGCTTGGTCCAAGGATTCGGCGGCCTACGGCGTCCGTGAGTCGCCAGGGTCACCGTGGATTTACGCTTGTAGAACTCCTTGTGGTCATGGCGGTAATCGGGATTCTTGTCGCATTGCTGCTGCCCGCGGTTCAAGCAGCGCGGGAAGCCGCACGTCGCATGAGCTGCACGAATAACTTGAAACAAATTGGGCTGGCTGTGCACAGCGTCGAGTCCATGTCCAAGCAACTCCCCCCGGGTGCGGTCTGGCATCCGACAAAGGAAAAGCGCGGCTCTATTTTTGTCTACCTTCTACCGTATCTCGAGCAAGAGTCGCTCTATCGCCACTTTGATCTGACGCAGATGAATACGGACCATGCGGTGTACCCCGGATCGAGTAAACCGTTGGGCGCGACCATCCTGCCATTGTTGATTTGTCCGAGCGACGACTCACAGCAGTATTTCGGCCTTGCGCGCCACAACTATGCCGCGTCGCGAGGCCCGACAACCGTGTTTGTGAACTCGAGCTGCCGGTGCAACCACCATTGGCAGTCGCTTGCAACGGCTCCACTCGATGATCCCACGGATTTTGCCGGCCCATTTACGCGGATGGGGACCCGGATCAAGTTGGCGGATGTGACGGACGGCCTATCGAATACCATCTTTTTTGGAGAGGTAAGACCTCGCTGTTCGGAACACGCGCGCAATGGCTGGT
>JBFWYF010000896.1:0-3479 GCA_050186685.1 Pirellulaceae bacterium | reverse complement strand
ATCTAGCCCGGTGTCCGGTCCCAGACAGCCGGATCGTAGCTGAAAAACGACACCGTCTCCGCGCCACCCAGCATCGCGCAATACGCCATCACCCGCAACTCGTCGATCGTTGGCAGTTTCGGCTCCTCCGGCAGCACCCACGTCTGCAGGATGACGACCCATGGCAATTCCCGGCCCGCCAGCTGCATCACCCGGCGACTGCGTACCATCTGCAGGAACACTTCATCCAGCGGCCCTTCGTCCAGATCCGGATAGGGCATCAACCGCATCCGGTCCGCCGCCCGGTACAGCGGCACAAAGCGTCGGTAGTCCTCCTCCTCCCACGAGGCCAGCGGACCCCAATGCGAGAGCTCGATCTTGGTACCAGGCCGTTCGCGATCGAAGTACGCGCGCACGTCCTGGTAGAGGCTGCGATAAAACTGAAAGCTGGTTTCGGGCGAATTCCGCTCGGGTTCATCCATCATGCTGAAGCCCACCAGCCGCTGCGGATCGACCTGCCGAGCGAATTCGACGGCCTGGTCGATCTCGGCGGGGTTCGTCGCCACCGTCCACCAGTGAGCGAGGACGACGTCCAGTCCCAGTTCCGCGGCGTCCGCATGGAGGGTCGGCCAGTCGAGGATTACCTGGGTGAAGCCCATCTGGCGCAGGGCCTCGAGCTGCTCGCGCGAATGCGGATTGTAGATCTCGAATCGTTGCGAGACGCGGCCGGAGAGCTGCACGGGTGCGGGATCACCGGAGGACTCGTCGGCCCGCCCGGACTGAGCGGCCAGCGCCAAGCAAACGCCGACGGCTGCGACCAGCTGAAATCGCGGAGACGACAGGACACGAAGCGAGCGTGGCTGCACAGGCATGGGTGATTTTCCCTCGGATCGCGAGTTGCCGTTCCATCATAGTCGCCGCGCCCCGTTTCCGCCGCGCTCCGAGAGTAGCCCGCCGGTCCCTCGGCGGTCCCCTGCGTTCTCAGTGTAGCCCGCCGGTCCCTCGGCGGTCCCCTGCGTTCTCAGAGTAGCCCGCCGGTCCCTCGGCGGTCCCCTGCGTTCTCAGAGTAGCCCGCCGGTCCCTCGGCGGTCCCCTGCGTTCTCAGTGTAGCCCGCCGGTCCCTCGGCGGTCCCCTGCGTTCTCTCGCCCGTAGTCACGCTCGCCCGAGCCTGGAAGCTCTGATCCCTGGGCAGCGTCCAGAGCGATCCCCCTTTCTGGCGAAAGGGACGCCGTGAAGCAGGTCGCGGAAGCGGCCTTGTTCTCTCTGTCCCGGACGAGGCCCCGCCCTCCCTGCGACGAAGCCGACATGATATGGTTGTAGACCCTTCGGCGACGCACGACGCCGAAATCCCGTCCCTTTTTATTGGCACGCCGTCCGCGGGACCCTCCATGTTTCTGAATCAGAGTTTTGAATTCCAAGACCTTGCCAAGGTCGCCGTTCTGGTCGTACTCGAGGCGGTCTTGTCGATCGACAATGCGCTGGTGCTCGGCCTGTTGGCCAAGCGGCTGCCCGCCTCCCAGCGGGCTCGCGCGCTGACACTGGGGCTCGTAGGTGCTTTCGCGTTTCGCTTTATCTCGATCGCGACGGCCCAGTGGCTGTTGAAATACACCATCGTCAAATGCCTGGGTGGGTTGTACCTGTTGTACGTCGCGGCCAAATATTTCTGGGAAGTCTGGCAACACAAAGCGGAGAAGGCCGCCGAAGCCGCAGCCAACGCCGAGGACGGTCCGCACGAAGCGAAAGTCGCGCGCCCCTCGGCGCCTCCTGGTTTCTGGTCGACGGTGCTGGTCATCGAGTTGACGGACATCGCCTTTGCCGTCGATTCCATTGTGGCGGCCATTGGACTGGTGGGCCCATCGCCGTCTTCGGGGTGGCATCCCAAGCTGTGGGTCGTCGTCACCGGAGGCATGCTGGGCGTAATCTTGATGCGCTATGCCGCGACGATGTTCATTCGTCTGCTCGAGATGTTCCCACGCTTCGAGACGGCTGCTTATCTGTTGGTCGGAGTGATTGGCAGCAAGCTGATGCTTGACTATGCATTCAACCGGGGCGACACGCATCGGCTGGACTTTCACAGTCCGAGGTCGCCGGCGTTTTGGGTATTCTGGATCGTGATGGTGGCCTGCTTCTGCATCGGGTTCATCCCGAAGAAGGGCGACAAGTCGGCTCCAGCGGCGTAGGCGAATGGCGGAAAGCCGCCTTGCGGTGGACCCTTTCGCCAGAAAGGGGGATCGCTCTGGACGCTGCCAGGGAATCAGAGCTCCCACGCTCTAGCGAGCGTGGCTGGGGGGGAGAGAACGCAGTGAACCGCCGAGGGACCGGCGGGCCACTCTCGTAGCTACTTGCTCTATCCGACGGGGACCTCGTCGTCGTCCCACGGGCTCCGCCGCGGCTTGGGAACTTCGGGCGGTGGGTGAAGCAACTGGTCGTCCTCCACCACCCGTTGGGGCGTCTGAGCTCGTACCTGCTCCACCTCCCGTGCGGCCACGATCAGGTTCACCAGTAATACCATCCCTGCGACCGTAAACAAAGCGACCGGTACCAGAGGGGTCGACCAGATATTCCCTTCCGTAGCCTCGATCAACGACCACATCCAGTTCGTCAGCTGCAGCTCCGTGTAATCAAGATTGTTGAAGCCTTGGATCCAGCCGCCCAGGATGGCCGGCGCGAGCGCCCCGATGGCCGCCATCAGGATGTGCAGCAGTAAGGGCAGGATCAGACCCGTCGGTACCACCTGCTGCACCAGCAGCATCAACAGTCGGCCCGCACCTAAGTACACCGTTACGTAGGCCGCCGCCATCGCAGACAGCGTGATCAGCCGGTCGCCATCCCCGCCCGTGAAACCCACTGCCGATCCGGCGACGAACGCGACGGCTGCGACGATGGCCAGCACCCACACGTTGATCACGGTAAAGATGTATCCCGTGCCCGCGCCCGGGTTCAGCCAGGTTCCGAACATGCGCCCCAGAAACGACTGCGGCAGCGTCCGGCAAACGCGGGGCGAAAGCTTGCCCGATTCCCCCGTCATCAGGCTGCCGATGGCGTACCAGTGCAGCGCACCAAAAGGGACAATCGCATACAACACATCGTTATCCCGGGTGTCCAGCCACAAGTGGATCATCCAGAACACCCACAGCAGCTGTTGGCCAGCCAGAATCCAGCGCAAGCGCGTCGAGCGGTTGTCGCTCGCAAAACTGATCTGAGCCGCGGCGCCGAAGACGAACAGTCCCAGATACGAGAGATAAAAGCTGAGCACCGCCAGGTGGATGATCCAGAAGTAGCTCTGGTCGTATTCCAGCTGGGCTCCCGCCCACACCATCGCGACCGCGAGATAACTGCCGATCAAGTCCGCGGCAACCAACGCGATGACCAGCGCCACGGACAAGAGCACCTGCCATTGGCGTGAACGCGAGACCGTGGCCACCAGCAGCCCGGCGGCCGAAAGGATCGTCGAGGCAAGGAACGCATAGCTCAGCAAGAGGGCGATCGTCAGCACGTC
>JBFWYF010000895.1:0-3485 GCA_050186685.1 Pirellulaceae bacterium | reverse complement strand
ACTCCCTTCGCGTACGCCCCGCAGGGACATATACCCTCGCCGCGGCCCGACTACGAGTCCTGCGTCCTATCTCCCGAGCCGTCGGACAGTTGCTATTGCACCGTTCCGCCGACTTACTTTGGCACAATCTTCCTGGATGTAATCGTGTTAGATCGGCGCGGCCAGCTGGAATCGTCGGACTTGTACTTCGACTCGCTGGGCAATCCAGTGCTGAACATCGCCGACCTGGATCTCGCCGTGGAGGCGGGCATTCGCACAGGCCTGATCCTGACACATCCCTCGGGAAACGACCTGGTGTTCGAGTACTTCGGGATTCACAGTTTCGAGGAATCCGAGAGGCGGGCGGATCCGGCCGGGGTTACCGACGTCTTTTTCGGACAGGCGGGCGCTCCGTTGCCCACACTGACAGCGGAATACAGCTCGATTCTGGATAGCGCATCGTTCCAAATCCGTACGCGTCAGTCCCGTCGGATCGCTCCGATTTCGGGCGTCCGTTATGTGCAAATCGACGAGCAATTCAACAGTATGCAGGATCCCACCACGCGACAGGGGTGGTTTTCCCACTCGGACAACGACTTGTTCGGATATGAGTTTGGGCTGCAAGGACTGCTGTGGCAGTGGGGCGCGGTGCGGCTGGAGACAACAGCGAAGGCAGGTCCCTACTTTAACGATGTCGACGTGCATGTCAGCCTGAATCCTCCTGGCCAGACGACCATGATCACACGACACGCCAGTCATTGGCACACCGCCTTTGTCGGCGACATACGGATCGGACTGGTCTGCCAGCTCGGACGACGCATGAATTTCCGCATTGGCTACGACGCGTTGTGGATCGACGGCGTAGCCTTGGGCCCCAACCAGAACAACAACATTTCCTACACCACAAACCTGGTGACCGTCGACTTGACCGATGTGCTGTACCAGGGCGGCAATATCGGCTTCGATCTATCGTGGTGACGCGGAGGAAGGATTGCATGCCAGGCAGCCTGAGGCGGTTCATTTGCATCACGGCTTGCTGGTCCCTGGGACTGGCCGCTGTCGGCGCGATTGGGGCTCAGGAGCCCGCGGGAGACGCACCGGGCGTCACGGGCGGGGCGATGGTCGCTGGGCAGCCGGTGGATGCTGGTCCGTGGGCCGGTCCGTCCGCCCTTCCGCCGAGCGTCGCGGGGGATCCGGCGTGGAGCGGCAATCCACCGGTGCTGGAGCCGGAAAGTGGCTGGGGATTTACCCCCAACGAACCGGTCTGGCTGCCACCCTTCGAGCCTTGGATTCACGTTTCAGGGCGGCTGCTATGGCTGCACCGCACCGAGGCCAATCGCACGACTCCGCTTGTCACGGCCACCGCACCCGCCGGAACCTTTACAGCAATCAGCACGGATCATCTGAATTTTCCTGTCGAGGCGGGGGTGCGCGGCTCGGTCGTCTTCGGGCCGCGCAACGACCAGTTTCTCGAGCTAACCTACTCGGGCGTCTTTGACCAGGAGGCGCGGGCCGCGGTCGCAATCGACCAGCTGGCAACTGCGGTTACCTCAACAACTCAGTTCTTCTTCGGCGCCGCCGCGACGTCGATGACTAATTTTGCTTACACTGCCACCTACGAGTCCGACTTTCACAGCCCGGAGCTGAACTACTGGTTCAGCGACAACGACTGGCGCTTCCGGCCCATGCTGGGTGTGCGTTGGATCCGGCAGACGGACGACTTCCGGGTATTCGAGACCGCCACGCCCGGAACGGGAGGGATCGCCCAGACCAGCAATGATCTGTGGGGCGGGCAGCTCGGCTTTCAGACAACGCTCTATCAGCGATCGGACTGGTTCTATGTCCAGGCGATCGGCAAAGGGGGGGTGCATCACAACGGCATCGACGTACGCGCCACGGTGTATACGGGGGGCGTCGCGCAGGCCGAGTTGACGCGGCAAACCGACTGCACCTCCTGGAGCGGCGAGATTCAGGTGACCGCGGTCTGGCGGCTCACTCCGCATTTCAATTTCCATGCCGGCTACACAGGATTGTGGTTGACCGGCTTGGCATTGGCGGGCGACCAGCAGAACAATCTGGACGTACTGACGGACGCCGGTACGGTGGACCTGGGTTGGCTTGCCTATCAAGGCGGACACCTGGGCGTCACGCTCAGCTGGTAAGCGGCGGGCTGTGCGAGAGCAGATGTAAACGCAGGAAGTTCAGCGCCTGTTTCATGGCACGGGCCTGCAGGATGTCCGGATGCCCAGTAAAGGGATATGCGACGCTTCTCAGGTGCGGACCGTCTGCCAGGGTGACGTAGAATTCGCCGGGCGCACGTCCCGGCGATTCGGGTGCTGGAAAGTCGCCCAGCACGAGGGCTACTTCCGCTTGGAACTGATCCTGGACCTGGCGTGCCAGTCGTTCGGTATCGGCCGCGAGTACGAGTTGGCCGGATCGGCGCACGCAGCCTCCCTGAAAGCAGCCTCCCGCGGGATCCGCCTCGCTCAACCACGCGGCCATGAGCCCTCCGGAGCCGGCTTCTCCCGTCGCCAGCTTGGCGCCCCGTTCACTCATGCGCCGCACCACGGCGTGGGGTAGTTCGTCGCTGCCTTCGCCAAAGACCAGCGATCCCAGACACGCGTGGATCGTGCCGACCGTCTCCTCGATCTGCTGATGGCATTCCTCATCCGAGCAGCCCTCGGCCACGATGCGCAACGAAATGGTCGCCCGGCTGACGGTGATCCCCACGGTCGGTTGCCGCCCGCGACGAATGAGGTCCGGCAGCATCGCCTCGAGATCACTCTCCCCCACTCCGAAACATTTCAGCGTGCGGGACCGGATGACACGACGGCGGTCGCCGAGCAAGGCCAGGATGGTGGGGGCCACCGTCTGATGCCACATCTCATGCATTTCGGCAGGTACGCCCGGCAAGGCAAAGCACCGTGCCGGCGCGGCCAACGGAGGCGCACCGGCGGCCCGCGGGATGTCGATGTCGATACCCGGAGCGCTGCCATGCGGATTGGGAATGATTCGGCTGCCGGCGGGAAACATCGCCTGCACGACGTTGCGCTCAGGCATCTCGCGTTTGCGCCGCGCGAAGAGACCGCGGATGTGGGCGAGTGCGGATTCGTCCAGCAGCAACTCAGTGTGCGTCGCCGCCGCGAGAGCTTCGCGGGTCAGATCATCGGCCGTCGGTCCCAGTCCCCCCGTGGCAATAATCAAATCCGCTCGGGTGGCTGCGTGCTGGAAAACGGCCGTGTTCGCGGCCAGGTCATCGGAAACGGTGGTGTGGTAGCGTACGCGAATCCCCAGTTCCCCCAGCCGGACGCTGATCCATTGGCTGTTCGTATCCAGACGTTCGCCGCTTGTCAGTTCATCACCGATGGAAATCACTTCCGCCTGCATACGATCGAGCCTGTATCCGAGAATGAGTTCCCGCCCTAGCATCTTCGGCCCGGCGGCGCCACAATGCTCCGACGGTGCGATGCCGTTCGAGTCTATCCGAAACCGCGTCTGCCGGCGGG
>JBFWYF010000894.1:0-3499 GCA_050186685.1 Pirellulaceae bacterium | reverse complement strand
GGAACACGACCGGTCGGAACGCTTGGCAGTTCCGCTACCAGATAGGCCAACCTGCATCTTTTCACCTTAGTTTCGAAAGACGAATTCTTTGGCATTCAGCAGTGCCCAGGCCAAGTCCTGGATGGCCAGGACGCGCTGGGCCGGCGGAGCGACTTCGACGGGTAGGAATAGCAGCAAGGCATACTCGGGCGGCGGCTGCGAATCGGTCGCGGCGAGCTGGAACAACTCCAGGGCGGCGACCAACTCTTCCTCCGATGGCGGCCGGGCCAGGGCAGTCCAGTACAGCTCTTCGACGACCTCCGCATCGGTACCACCGGATACGGCCAGCCGGGCCAGACGATTCTGCGACTGCGTCAGGCGGTACTGGAGTTCGTCTCCACTGATCAACGTGAATGCCTGCGCGAGAGCCGTGTCATTGGATCGTTCGCATTCGCAGGCTAGCAAGCGTTCCGGCTTGCCAAACACGCGCAGAAAGCGATCGCCTCCTTCTGTCGTTCGAGACCGTGGCCGGGAGCGGCGCACACCCGCCAGCTGGCCGGCCCGCGTGCCGGCTGGGTAGCCGCCGAACTCCGCCGGCGCATCCAACACCTGGCACTGCGCATCCAGCAGTTTTTCGGCCGGCAATCGCTGGACCAGCGCCCGCGAAAAATTCGTGGCGTCGTCGCGATTCGTATCGTTCGGGACCGAGGACAGCTGGTAGGTCCGCGAAGTCATGATGGTGCGTACCAGGGTGCGCAAATCGAAACCCGCGTCGACGAAGTGCGCCGACAGCTCTCCCAGCAATGGCTCGTTACTCGCCGGATTCGTCAGCCGCACGTCGTCGATCGGCTCGACAAGGCCGCGACCCATCAAGTGGTACCACACGAAGTTGACCTGCGCTCGGGCAAACGCTTCGTTTTCCGGGGCGGTGAGCCACACCGCCAGCGGCGTCAGCCGGTCCTGGTACGAGCCAGGTCCGAGGGTGTAGTCGCCGAGCAGCTTCGGAGCCACCGACCGGCCCGTGGCCGGATGCACGACTTGCCCTCCGTCGGCAATCCGCACAATCTGTTCACCAACGAACTCGTTCTTGTCAAGTTTGTCGCGGCGTTCGTTCTGCAGGATGTCGTAGTCGATGCGCGCGAAGATGGCGGACCAGGAGTAATAGTCGTCCTGCGTCCACCGGTCAAAAGGATGATTATGGCAGCGGGCACATTGCAGACGGACACCGAGAAATAGCCGGGCCGTCGTCTCCGCCCGCGTCGACGGGTCGCGGTTGGCGCGGTAGTAGTTGGCCGGCGGATTATCGTAGGTGCTGCCTGTGGCCCGGACCAGTTCCCGCACGAACCGGTCGATCGGTTTACCTACCGCCATGCTCTCGCGAAGCCAGCCGTGAAAAGCGTCCACGCCACGCGCATCGAGTACCTTTTCTTCATTGCGCAGCACGTCAGACCACTTTAGCGCCCAGGCCTCAGCAAACTCCGGACGAGTCAGCAGCGAGTCGACCAGGCGCTCGCGCTTGTCGAGCCGCTGGTCCGCCACGAAGGCCCTCGCCTCGTCGGCCGTGGGGAGCACGCCCAGCGCGTCGAGATAGGCCCTTCGCACAAAAACGTGATCCGCAGCCAGCGGCGATGGATTGATCCGGAGCCTCCGCAGCTTACTGTATACCTGCTGATCAATGAAGTTATGCGCCGGCGGATCGCTCCAGGCAAATTCCGGACGTTCGGGCACGTAGGCCAGCCGCACGGGCACCTGTTGATGCAGGTACCGGACGACGATCGTCGTCTCGCCAAACGCCCGCCGCACGACGCGACCGTCGGCCAGCACCTGGACAATCAGGTCGGCCGGCTCGTACGTCGCAAGTCGGGTTACGTCCCGGGAATGGCCGTCCGCAAAGACCGCCGTGACGCGAAGGGCGATCGACGCTTCCTGCTCGCCCACCACGACCTGTTCGCGCGGCGTCACCCGCAGTTCCACCAATTCGGGCTCTGGCCGATAAGGACCTGCCGTCCCTTGCTCAACCCATTGACGCAGCACCTTGTATTCGAGCGAGTCAGCTCGAAACCGGACTCCACCCTGATGGGACAACCGCCCCGTGGCCTTCAGCAGGATCAGGCTCTGGTCGGGCTGCAGCAAGTTCACCCGCCGGCCGCCTGATTCGTGGGTCACCCAGCGATAGTCGAAGCCCGGATCCTGCCCGCGCAACGACAGATAAAACCCGCCTTTGCCATTCTGGTTTCCATGGCAGGCTCCCATGTTACAGCCTGCCTTCGAGAACACGGCCATTACCTCCCGCCGAAACGACACCTCGTCCGACAAAGCGAACGTGGGAAAACTCGCGGCCCCTATTCCAAACAACGCAGCACAAGAGGCAAAGGAGATGGATGCCAAGGCAGGGCGCAGCATGGCGGGGCTCACTCCGGGCAGGAGGAACTTTGGAAGGCGGGACAAGGCATCAGTATTAGCAATGCCCAAGGCAGTTGCAACCGGAACGGAGTCCCCCGTCACTTTCGGAACCCCTTTCGATAATCTGAGGAAGCCAGGAAGAGGCTGCCGATAAGTTAATCCGCTCCGAGACCGAAACAGGCCTGCTGAGGACAGCGAGCTTCGTCAGGGATCATCCATGCCGAATGCGTCACCCCACTATCTGTTGTTTTCCGAGGGATCCGCGGAGGGCGCCGGTCAGGAAGGCGGTCGCGGACGCTGGAAGTTCGTTCTGGAATCCGTGGATGGTCAAGGACAACTGGAGGCCGAAGACGAAGAGGAGAGCACCTGCGGCGAGCGTCTCGAATTGCTGGCCCTGGTGCGCGGGCTGGAGGCCCTGCCCCAACCGTCTCGCGTGACGCTCGTGACCTCCAGTCGTTATGTGGCTCGCGGTCTACGGTTCGGTCTCACGGACTGGCGCGAAAATGACTGGCAGTGGGAGCACTTTGGACAAATGATGCCGGTGAAGAACGCCGACCTCTGGCAGCGGGTCGACCGTGCGACGCGCATCCACCAGGTGCAGTGCCGCACGCTCCGTTTCGACGCACCTCAATCGTCTCAGTACCGCGTGGCGCCCCCCCATGCGGCCATTCACTCGACGGCAAAGCCACCGCATGCGGCCGCCGGGATTCGCCCCGCCAGACGAGTGAGAAGACCGGATCGCGCCGCGGCCAGCCACAGCGGGACCAGCCTTGTCAGCCGCTGCGTTCATTCCGCGGCACGGCGTATGCGAGAATGGCTGCGGAGAGCACCCGCCCACGCGGCTCAGTTGCTGTGACCGAGACAGGTGGAGAAATATGGCTAAGTCGTTTCGAGGAATATCGCTAAGTCGTTTCAGGAACTAGGCTTCGGACACATTACAACTTAGGGATTGGGGAACAGCCCGTTCGGAAGTCTGCCGAATGGATTCCGGTGGAAGGCTTGTCGCCCGTCGGAATGCTCGTTACAAACCTGTGGACGGTCGTTGTCTACGGCGAGGCAGCGGTTTCCCATGCTGCGACAGGAGGAAGTCTCACCGTGCGAACTGGAGTCTCATTGG
>JBFWYF010000893.1:0-3504 GCA_050186685.1 Pirellulaceae bacterium | reverse complement strand
GGCGGCCGCCAGCGGAATTCTGGCGCGAGGCCGTGGAAGAGAACACGGGCGAAAAGTTCCGATTCCGTGAATCGCTGGAAGCGGCGGCGGAGTTTGTACCGGATCTCGAGCCCGCGGACGTCGATGTGGCCACGCGGGCGCTGGCCGATGTATGCCTGGTCCTGTTCAACACCAATGAATTCGTCTACGTATATTGACTTACCTGCATTTTCTGGATCCTGGGGAGGGAGCACAGTATGACCGGAGATTCCTTGAACCGACGCGGCTTTCTGCAGCAGTCCTCCATCGGCGCCGCGGGCCTGACCATGGCGGCCGGAGTGCTGGGAAGTTCGAGCGTCCACGCGGCAGCGGCCGCCTCCAAGCCGGCATTGCTGGGCGGTACTCCGGTACGCACCAAGGGATTTCCGGGCTGGCCCGTCGTGCAGCAGAATGACCGGGACAGCTGGCGCAAAGTGCTCGACGAGGGACGCTGGTGCCGGCTGGAGGGCCAGCACGCGAATCAGTTCGAGAAGGCCTATGCCGCATTGACTGGCACCAGGCACTGCGTGGTCACGGCGAATGGCACGAGCGCGCTGTTCACGTCACTCAATGCGATGGGAATTGGCCCAGGCGACGAAGTCATCGTGCCACCGTATACGTTTGTCGCCACGATCAACGTCGTGCTCTTGAATTATGCCTTGCCGATCTTTGTCGATACGGACCGCGCGACGCTGCAGATAGACGCCGGCAAGATCGAAGCGGCGATCACGCCTCGGACCCGCTGCATCATTCCGGCGCACATTGGCGGTAATGCCGCGGACCTGGATACGGTGCTCGCGATCGGCAAGAAGCATGGAATTCCTATCCTCGAGGACGCATGCCAGGCTCATCTGGCCGAATGGCGCGGTCGCAAACTGGGTTCCTGGGGCCAGGCGGGCTGTTTCAGCTTCCAGGCGTCGAAGAATCTCAATTCGGGTGAAGGCGGAGCGATTATCTCGAATGACGAGACGATGATCGAACGTTGTTATGCGTTTCACAACAACGGGCGAGCGCGCCGGGGCAGCGGATTTGGCTATGCACACGGGGGGGCGAATCTGCGCATGACCGAGTTTCAGGCAGCGCTGTTGCTGGAGCAGATGAGTCGCGTGGAAGAGCAATCCCAGCGGCGCGAAGCGAACGCGAAGCACTTGACGGAGCAACTCCAGGGCATTGCCGGGCTGACCCCCGCTCGCCAGTACCCCGGTTGCACGCGGAACGCCTATCATCTGTACATGTTCCGCTATGATCCCGCCGGTTTCGCGGGGCTGACGCGGGACAAGTTCCTGCAAGCCTTGCGGGCCGAGGGCGTTCCCTGCTCGGGTGGCTACTCGCCGTTGAACAAGGAGCCCTTTTTGCAGGAGGTCCTGGGCTCGCGCGCCTATGTGACGATCTATGGTCAGGAGCGGCTGGCTGCCTGGTGGAAGGCCAACGACTGCCCCGAGAACGATCGGCTGTGCGGTGAAGCCATCTGGCTGACCCAAACCATGCTGCTTGGCGAGCGGCGGGACATGGATGACATCGTGGAGGCGATCCGCAAGATCCAGCAGCACGCTGGGGAACTCGCCAAAGCATGAAATCGGCGTCCCTCATTGACGTAGTTTCACCCCGTTGCTATTTGTTAAAGCGTCGTGTTGGAAAGTTTTTTTCCGAGGGATTGCACGGACAGGGGTGAGGGGCTGTTTCTACGAGGCTCTGTCCGAAAACCGCATCGCGCTCACCCCGGCCTTGTCTCGGAGTACCGGGAGAGGGGACCTGGGGAACTGCGTCGCGGTCAGCCATGTGGGTTTTCGGATAGAGCCTGATGCCCCCTGTCTGGCAGTCCCGGCCTTCCGTGGTGCGATCAGCAGTCCGCCCCCGCCGGAGGGTCAGACCGGATCCAAGGTACGGACGTCGAGACCGGGGCGCTGGGCCACTCCGCCTATTGGAATGCTGTGCTCGGCCCGTGATCTGTTGCGAGGCGTGTTCTAGTTCTTTCATTTCAGGTTATTGCGGAGATCGGTATGCGTAAGCTACGCGGAGGCGCACTCCATCAAGGTTTTACCTTGGTCGAGCTGCTGGTGGTGATTGCGATTATCGGGATCTTGGTTGCCCTGCTTTTGCCGGCTGTCCAAGCTGCGCGGGAAGCCGCTCGTCGCATGCAGTGCAGCAACAATCTGAAGCAGATTGCTCTCGGCATGCAGAACTACCTGGATACCTATAAGACATTTCCGGCGGGGCGTATGGGCTGTGATGGATCCGGTCCAAACGATTGCACGGGCGGGCCGAGCCACATTCGGTCAGGGACTAGCGGATTTGTACCGCTGCTCCCGTTCGTCGAAGCGAAGAACCTGTACGACGGCTTTAACTTCGACAACGCATCGCTGTGGCCCACGGCGGGCGGCACCACCTGGCTGACCAACTATCCCGGCACCCGGTCGGGCATTCAAGTGCGTCCGCCGGTTTACGTGTGCCCCAGCGACATTTCGCAGCCATTCATCGCCAACAACCCCACGACCGGTGTCAATGCGGCTACGGGCAGCTATGTCCTCAGCGCCGGCGATCAAGGAGGTGGAATTGGAGCCAACGTAAAATATACGAATACTGGGATGTTCCTATACCCCCGCGGCGTCATGATCTCCGAGGTTACCGACGGAACCAGCAGCACGTTTCTAGCCGGGGAGGCACTGGAAAACCACCTGACGGCAACCGGCGGAAATATCTGGACCGTAGGCAGCCGTGTCACGCACTGTCTGCGGAATACGTTTAATCCGCTCAACCAGAAGCCGGGCACGGGAGCCGGGCTGGTGAGCGGAGCGAACGGCGCCTTCGGCAGCAAGCATCCCGGCGGAGCCCAGTTTGCGTTCGTCGATGGGCACGTTTCCTTTATCTCGCAGACCGTGGACTTCACGAACTACAAGCGGCTGTCCACTCGCGAAGGAAACATCGGTGTGGAGGGAGAGTATTGATGTCGGACGTGCTGAAGCCAGGAATCGGGATGCGAAGCGTTCGACGACGCCGGCTGGGCTGGCTCGCGGTGACGCTGGCCATCGTGGTGGCGGCGGGGTGTGGACCAGGAAAGCCGACGTTGGTTCCCATTTCGGGACGCGTGACGCTGAACGGGAAACCCCTGCATTTGGGAAGTGTTCAGTTTGTCGCCCAAGGCGTGCGCCCGGCCTACGGGCAGATCGACAAGGACGGCTTTTTCTCGCTCGAAACCGACGGCGAACCGGGCTGTCCCATCGGCCAGCACAAGGTGCTGGTCCAGGCCCAGGAGATCTCCGGGACGGAAGCGACCGGCGAGAAGATGAAACAAATCTCGCCGCTCAAGTATGCCTCGCTGGAAGGCACCGACCTGGTCGTGGATGTGACGGAACCGAAGCGGGATGTGCGTATCGAGCTGAAAAGCTCGCCTTAATCCCGGCCGGGTATGGCAAGATGATTGCGACGAGCTTGACCGCTCGTCGCTTTTTTTTTTGGCGATTTATGTCTTGGGGGAAGGCGCCGACA
>JBFWYF010000892.1:0-3510 GCA_050186685.1 Pirellulaceae bacterium | reverse complement strand
GAGACTGACCCACTTTGATCCACGCACCTTGTTGAAACAGATTGCCATGCCGCTACTGCAGCAGTTCTTCGCGCGGCGAGGAGAACTGCTCGATCTGCCCTGGGATGAGCTACGGGAAAAGAAGTATATCGGCCCGATCTACGCGGCCTGGCAGCGACTGCCAGAGTCGCGCCGCCGTGCCGCGCAGGCCGTGCTGCACGACATCGCGACCACGGCCAACGACCAAGGAATAAAGGTGTTTGCCGAGGAAGTCGGTACGCACGCCCCTCAGCGTGACTGGGAGTTGCGGGCCTGCCGCAGTCACCTGAACAAGGCGCTGTGGTTCTACCTGAACTTTCCAGACCTGTTTGAGCAGGCAGCGCTCTACGCGCGTGCTGATTACCTCGCGACGAGCCGGTTCGCCATCCGCCGCGACGACCTGCCGCGAGCGCCGCTTCGGGTGACGCCGACCATGACGACAGCACTGGCCAAGGCACTGCGCGACTTCTACTGGCCAAGCCAAATGCGTGGCAATCATTGTCACATCGAACACCATTCGCGAGGTGGTGGCGGCGAGTATTTCTTCGCTTACCTGGACGATTGGCCCGATATGCGGCTGGCCTTCGAGGACGATGGTCGGTTGGAAACGCAGTCGGCGCGATTTGCATTTTCGGTACTGTTCATCTACAGCCCGGCCGAAGGCTCGCTGGACCTCGTCGCCAATGGCGGGCATGCCATCCAATACCCGCTGCAACGGGCATTCTGTCAGGCCGTGCTGGGCATCGACGTCGCGCCGGCTGACCCGACCCGTCCGGCGTACCAACTGCAGCAAGTGCTCGATCCGTCGTTCAGCTATCCCACGGTGGCCCGCGACTGCGTGGGGCGCGTGCGGTTGTCGCGGATTCGTCTGACACCGATGTCCACGTCCGATCCGGTGGAGACGTACGAACTGAAGTTCAAATCGGCGGTCACGCGTCCACAGTGGCTCGAAGTGATTCGCAATCACCTGGCTGGGCACGGACTCCGACCGACGCAGGTGATTGTGGAACAGGTGACGATCCAACTGATGTTCTTGCGGAACGGCTGCGGCCGATCGCGGTCGGTCACCTTCACGGTTGCTCCGCCCCGTAGTTGCGACCTCACGCACAAATCGGAAGAGATGCGGGAGATTGGCCAGCGCTGCTTGAGCATGTGGGGGATGATCAATGCGTGACCCACTGAAGTTCCTGTGGCCGTATGCCGAAGATCCGCATCCCATGTTCGCGGATACGACGCTGAGGATGGCGCTCGGCGTCGGGCTTGAGCGGCTGATTGACAGTGGCTGGCTGATACCGGCCGAAAATGCCGACACGATCACCTGTCCCGGCTGCCTCGATGGGCATGAGGAGGAGGTCGTGGCGGTGGACCGGCCCGACGGGACGCGGCAATTCTACGTGCCCTGTCCCGAAAACCTCCGCCTCGAGGTGTCACCCGCGTTGCTTCGCCAATGGACGATCGACTGGTTCGCCCTGGCGCGTGCCATGGCATCTTCATTGACCCTGGGCGGCGCCTGCACGCCACTGGTGGACGTGCGATTGTGGCGACTCGGACGAACCAAGTGGCAGGGCCAATCCCGCGATGTTCTGTACGCCCGCGGCCTGACCTGGGCCGACGGCGGCCACCTCGCCTCCCAGGTTGCTCGGACCACGCGGCCGATTGTGTTCGTCGGTGACCGTATGCCGCCGCCGAGCATTTGGCCGGGGCGAGTGCCGCCGATCGTCGCTCTGTCACAAGTTACGACGTTGGGGGAAAGCGGACTCGTCGTTGACCACGACGCCGTTCTCGCTGCGATCTTCGAAGCCGACGCCATGGCTTCCAGTCCGTCCCAGGAACCGGTCCGTACCGACCAACTTGCGTTGATGATCCGCCGGCAGATCAAGGCCGAAGGCAAAACTCAGCTCACGGACGACATTCTTGTCGCGGCGTATCAGCAGGAGGGATCGGTTCGCAAGGCCGCAGTGTGCCTCTCGGAGCGAACTGGGCAGACGGTCACGAAGGACAAGGTCCAGCACGCGCTGCGGCGGAGCGGCGGGATTGGGTCAGTTGTTCGGCGACGAAACCGGAAAAGTGATTCTATACGCCGATAGTGCGGAACGGTGCGCGGCCCTACCCTCTAGCTGGAGAGATGACATTCTCACGATCGGGACAAAAGGCTTGCGCGGTTGGCCACGTCCATCGATGCACGCGGTTTCGTGTTGACTTGAACCACCTCGATGCGACACTCCGGCCGTGATCAGTGCTCCAGCTCAAACATTCGGTACTCGACAGCCTTCGCTGAGGCGCGCCCTTCAGCCACAGCCACAAGCAAGTTTACCCACCGGTATCGCTCGTCGCCGGTTTCCAAGTGCGGCCGCGTCATGAATTGAGCGTCGCCGTACTCCGTGAAGCGACCCTGTGCGATCGCGGCATTGAAGCTGTCGTTCGGCACAACGATCCCGTCGTAGTGCACATAGATCAAGGCCCCATCGTGCGTTTTGAGCGTGACACGCACATCGAGCCGAGCAACACCATCCGCGTCGAACAGAACCCAGTCGCCGCCACTGGGGAGTGCTGTTCCGCGCAAGCGGTCGCCCTCAAATGTGCCGCCAGTGACATCATAGACAACGCGTTTGCCGAACGGACCGCATCCCACGTTGAATGGCTCACGCAGATCGAAGTGAGCATGCATCAATGGTTTCAGCTTCATCGGCACAATCCTGAATGTCGGAGTTGACGATCGCAAATACGAGTGGCCGTCACACACGCGGCCGGCTGCTGCGATAAGGTTGAGTTGTTTTCAAATAATATTCCCGCCCAGCAGCGCCTTGGACGTACCAAAGATTCTCGAGGATCGGATGAAGCTCCGGTATCCAGACGCCATCACTTTCGGGGGACTCCGGTGACATCTTCTCCAGTACGAGGTCGGCCACGACCAAGCCTTCTCCTTCGTCCGCAGATCGACAGGCAACCGTCCTTCCCCTTCCATCGACGATCCTGCTCTCGCCGCAAAAGCGGGTCACCATCTCGACCGACTGGTCAAACAGCTTCGTCGACCTCTGCCGCCCCACGAGATTAGCGTGGATGACGGGCACCCCCAGCATTCGGGCCAACCGATTCGGCGCGTCGCGCAACATTGCCAGCAGCGTTTCATTCAGATCAACAACTTCCTTGCGGCTCATGCCTGGAAAACCGACATCGGGATCTATTGCCGGCCAGGCGGAACTGGCCATCACAACGTCTACCTTTCCCAGCATGCGAGCCACGGTTCGGTGGCGAATCATTTCCCAGCAAAGGGCTACGCCGACGTTAATTCCCGGCAGAGTGAACACCCCGTCCTGCTTGCTATTATCCCGCGACGGAATCGGGTTGCGGCTTTCCACGTTGACGCTAGCGCCATCCAATAAAGAGACGAACTCGGAATCTTCTCCTCCCGCGTAATAGGCGTGTTCGATCGGCCCTGACGGGAAATCTTTGTCGTGTGTCTGCACACTGGTGGGTGTCGCCAGGACGAAC
>JBFWYF010000891.1:0-3510 GCA_050186685.1 Pirellulaceae bacterium | reverse complement strand
GGTGCCCATCTAAGCTGGCGGAGCGAGGGCCTCGTTCGCTCCGGATCGCAAGTTTGGAGTTGGGGGAACCAGCGTGCTCTTCGGAGGGACTTACCAGCCGCTGGCGGTATGCAAGGCGCGCGGATCGAGAGGGCCTTCGTTGCTGAGGAGTGTGTGGAGCTGGAGATCCATCAGCACCTCGGACGTCTTCAGCCAGCGTCCGTCGACCAGCAACTGGTCCGACACCAGGCGAATACCATGGCTGTAGTCGACGTACCAATCGACGTGGCCGGCATAGAGAGGCTGGATCGGCCTCCCGTCCGGAGAGTGCCAACCATAGATAGCGACGCGATGAGGCCTTTCGCGCAGGCGATTCGTCAGTACGACGTCCTTCTTGATGCCGGCGACGAGTTGCCCTCGCGGTCGGTCGCCGAGCTGTTCTTCGATGAGCTGATGGTGCTGGAAAAACGTTTCCGCCGACTCACGGTCTTCGGTCAGCGGCTGAGGAACGAGGCGAACGTCGGCGGCCTGAAAAACGGCTTCCGAGACCTTCGTTGTGAGGAGTTCACATCGGGTGGCTCGAGCAATAGTGGAGCCGGTGCTTGGGGACATGGGCATGCGGAAGAAATCGGCATCAGTTCCAACGGCGAGGTAGTCGCACGTCACATAGCAAATCGCTTCCTTCGGACCGCTCGACGTGGGCAGCGCGAGTCGGAGCGGCGTCAGCGGCCTCAAAAAGTCGGGTAAGTTCCCCTGCAGCAGTTCGCGCTCGATAGCCCGCTCGCGTTCCTGGCGGGACAACTTGCGAATGTGGTCGAGAAATTGTGAGCCGGTGAGCGCGGCGGAGGAGCGAGGCGGCAGGGCGAGGTGGACCGGGGGAGCGTTTCGAGCGACGACCGCTTGCGTCCGGTTCGGCTCGACGAATGGCTTGGGTTGGATCCAGGACGTGAACGCGCGTGGACCGCCAAACGTCCCCCAGGTCGTCGCTTGCTCGGTTCCCAGGGTCAGGCCCTGCAATAGACCGTTCATGTCCCCGACGAGCGCCGTGTGGAGGATTTTATTGTCGGGATTGGGATGGATGAACAGTTCCACCTGTCCATGGTTTGTGCGCCAGTGCTGGAAGGGACCGGTCTGCTTCTCTTCGAGTTGCAGATTCTGCTTCAAGCGAGCGAGCATACGGTGAGTAGCGCGAAAGGTCCCTCCGTCGAGGCCCACGACGCGTTTTCCCTGCAACGTGATTTCGCGATCATCGTAAGCGAGCACAACGAGCCGGTGGTGGCTTGTGCCCAGCAGCCAAGTCAACAGCTTGTCGCCGTGGTTCAAAGCGTCGGAGTAGGAGTAGTTCGCATCGAGGAAGATGAAACGTTCCCAATCATCTGGCAGGCGATCGGCGGCTTCGATGCACCCGAACAGAAACGAACCGCCGCCACTATGACCGGCCATTGCGATGCGATCGGCTGATACCTCGCGGCCCAAGGTGTCCACCAATTCGCGCAGGACTGCGTTGGCTTGCGGGTGGTTGCGTCGGAACGAGGGCCAGCTGAGTTGCGGTGCCTGAACTACGGCGAGCGCGGTGTCGTGCGACGAGTCGATTTCACGGTACCGTCGGATTTGGGCGGCAACATGCTGGATGTCGTAGTGCCAGTCGATCCCGGGAGTTGGGTCGCAGCCAAGTGTTTGCTCGAGCGTGTTCCCGTTAGGAGTGGCATAGATCACGAGCAGTCGGTCTTTTGCAGCCGACCGGTGGGCCGAGACGTTGAGGAAGACCCGGATTCCGTTGTCCAGCGTGCGCCACTGCACCAGTTCGGCAAACGGAGGAGCCTCCTGAAATCCGCTGGGGGGCGGATCTGCGAACACCCACCCGCCGATGCTGGCTGCGATAGCCACAGACAGAGGGAAGTGAAGGTGGCGCATGAAGAAGTGCCTGTCTTGCGGGCATCCTTGGCGGTGACGCGCTAAGCGGCTGGGGAACACATGGCCCGGTAGGCTTGGCCCAGCGCGTCGAGCTTTTCGGGCTGTTGCGAGATGCCGCTCCAATGAAAGGCCATGATGCCCGTGGCGGGGGGACGCGTGCCGTACTCCAGCACCTGCTCGACCTGGCTAACCGGAACGGCGTCGCCCCAGTCCGCGAGCTGAACGATGGGCCAGATCTTCAGGCGTTCCTCGGCGGTTCCCTGGAGCTGGAGTAATTGGCCGAGACGTTCGGTCTGGCGAGCGATCCAGGAGGGATCGAGTCCGTGCCCGAAGCGGGCGTGATAGGGCATGATGCTCAGCACGTCGAGGTGTTTGGCTTGGGCGGGCAGATCGATGGCGAGCTTGTGGCGCATGGCGCCGTCGAAGTCCTCGGGTGACCAGGGACAGTGGAAGGTGCCGAGGAGTGCGCGGGGGCGAACGGTGTTGAGGATTTCGCGGTACTGGCGGACCCAGTCAGTGAAAACGTCGCAGCGGAACTGCGTCCAGGCGTCGCGGTGTCCACCGAGTAGTTGACTGGCGGCCACCGTGGGATCGGCGGGGAGTTCGATGCCGGTGGTGGCGCGGAATTGGCGGAGAGCGGCGGGAGAGAAATCGGTATCGGGCAGTGCGGGCGGGTCACGTTCCCAACTCGCGTGGGCGTGGTGGTAGTCGAGCCAGATGCCATCGACTTCGAAAGTTTCGAGCACGCGGCGGAACTCGTCCATCCGACTCTGTCGATAGCCCGGGTGAAACGGGCTAACGCCTTGCCAGCCGTGGGGAGGTGCGGCGGGACGGCCATCCACACCGATCGGAGCCGCGTCGGGGTGATTCTTGAGATAGCCGGCGAAGTGCATGGAATTGAACTCAGCGAATACTTGCACGCCCATTGTGTGATAGCGCGCGATGGCATCCCGGTTCAGGGAACCGGAACCAACCCAAATTGCGTTGATGCCAAAATCGGCAGGAGTTTGACCGCGTTGGAGAATGGCATCTGGAAACCCGCCGTACAGTCCGCGGACGGTGATCCAGGGACGCGGTGAGAGGGGGGGAGGTGCCAGATGATCTGCGGCTTGCAAGAGTCTGCTCGCCAAACTGCCGGCGGTGCTGCCTGCCAGCAAGCCGGTTGCACCCATCTGGAGGGTGCGGCGTCGGTCCATCTTGGTCGATGTGGGCGGATGAGTGTAGGTAACCTGCATGGCCCGGCATTCTCCTTGGGGTGGGTGCGCATTTTATCGCCTCTGTTCTCCTGAGTACCACACCCATCCGTCCAGACACCCAGTCATCTGCTGCGCGAGCAGACACACAGCCTTTCGTTCCCGCCCCGTACGAGGCCAGACACACAACCGTCGCGATGTCCAGCCAGACACACAGCCCTGTGTGTACCTGGCCAGACACCCAGCCTTGGTAGACGGTTGACGCGGTCGCTGCCGGCCGCTGCGATGGCTGCTGGTCCCTCCTCCTGAAAATTTTTCCGGAATTCTTGATGGAGCGCAGCCGCCGTTGGTGCTGTACCTATAGGGGGCCAGGCGCGCGGCCGTTTCGTAGGCGGGTCGGGCGAGCGGGCTCTCCCTGCGCATG
>JBFWYF010000890.1:0-3514 GCA_050186685.1 Pirellulaceae bacterium | reverse complement strand
ATGGTGAGCGGCTGCGAAAGATCCACGTCCAGCGGGACATTGATGATCGTCTGGTTGTTTGTGACGACACTCGGCCGACAACGACCAAGCAGCGCTTTCTGGGTCGCTCGCAACATCGACAACCGCAGCAAATCCTGCGGGTGGACTGCGAGGCCATTCGGCCGCTCGGCACGGATTTGCAACGGCAGTTTACGGATGAGCTGACAACGGAACTCGCAGGCTTCGATGCGGTGCTCATCTCCGATTATGCCAAGGGGGTCTGTACGGCGCCCCTGCTGAGAACACTGATCGACAAGGCGCTGTCGCTAGAGATTCCCGTGCTCGTCGACCCTGCCCGGATCGGCGACTACCGGCCTTACGCGAAAGCGACCATCATCACACCGAATCGCGTTGAAGCCGAGCTGGCCAGCGGCATTGCCATCTCAACTCCGCAAACAGCACTCCGAGCGGCTCGACGATTGCGCCGCACCCTCGAGCTCCAGGCCGCTTTGGTGACCCTCGACCGAGACGGATTGGCGTTGGCCGAGACGCACCATCGAGCCGTTCATTTGCCGACTGTTCGCCGCGACGTGTGCGACGTCACGGGCGCCGGGGACACGGTGCTGGCCGTACTGGGGTTGGCGATCTCGAGCGGTGCTGGGCTGGTTGATGCGGCAAAACTGGCCAACCTGGCCGCCGGTCTGCAGGTCGAACACGTCGGCGTGGCGACGATCACGCCGCGGATGCTGCAGTCAGAGCTGGCGGAAAGTCGAACTGCGACATCACGAAAAGTCGTCTCGCTGGATCAGATGTCACACCTCGCGGCCAACTATCGACGCGACGGGCGAACACTGGTCCTGACCAACGGCTGCTTCGATCTGCTGCATGCCGGTCATGTTTGTCTGCTGGAAGAAGCCGCGGCGCACGGTGATGTGTTCATCGTTGCCATCAATGACGATGCCAGTCTGCGCCGCCTGAAAGGACCGGCCCGGCCGCTCATCGGGCAGGCCGACCGCGCGCGGCTGCTGGCGGCTCTGGATTGCGTCGACCACGTCGTCGTGTTCGGTGCCGACACGCCGCACGAGGTGCTGCGCCGACTCCGTCCTGAGTTCCTCGTGAAGGGAGGCACGTACTCGGAAGATCAAGTTGTCGGACGCGAGCTCGTGCGCGAATACGGTGGGCGAGTCCTAATTACCGGCTGTGAAGAGGGACGTTCGACGAGCAGTCTGCTGGACAGGATTCTCCAGACTTCGCGCAATTCGCTCGGGAAGTCCGTCGACGAAAGTGAGAAAAATTCGGCCGGTTCTCCCAGTTTGGCTGCAAGGTCCTGACGGCCAGCATCCTTTGCTTAGGTAGAGACCCGCCGAACCGGCGCTCGGCGAAGCGATTCAGACGTCCGTGTGTTCCAACTCCAATTCGAGAGAAACCAAGTCATGACGATTCTCATTCAATACTCGCGGCCCGCCGAAGACATCGTGGTGGGAGGTTGGGAAACGGCGCCGCTGTTCGACAAGATCGACGAGACGCCCGTGAATGATCTCGATTTGGTGTCTGTCGACGACCCCGATTTCGACAGCTTTAAGGTCCGATTGAGCGGCATCGATTTTCCGCTGTTGAGCACGGTTCTGAATCAAAAGCTCACCGTGCGAATGAAGAAGGAAGGCCCCGACTCCGCCGAAGTCACGTTTCGGCTGCTCAAAGAACTGTACACGGAGATTGCCACGAAAACGGTGACCGTGTCGAGCGCGTTTACCGACTACGAGCTGGAGCTGACGCCGGAAGAGACCGACCTGATCACCGACTACGCGGATCTGTATCTGGAAGTCACCGCCGATGTTTCTCCCAGTTCTTCCTCTTCCACCTCGTCCTCGCCCTCCTCGTCGTCGACATCCAGTACGAGTAGCAGCAGTTCTTCTGGATCGCCGGCTTCCAGCTGCAAGTTTCCGTCAACGGTGTCGAACCTGCCTTACCAGATCGACCCGTGGACGAACGTCAACAACGTCAAGGTGGACGACAGCAGCTACGCCACAAATGAACTCGACGACGCAGTTTCCGACTGGATTCAGTGCACGAACTTTGGGTTCACGATTCCCGAAGGGGCGACGATCGTCGGCATCGTCGTCAAAGCACTCGTCAAGGACTCGCTTGGTGCCAATGTTCTGACGGATGCGCAAGTCCAACTGCGAAAAAGCTCCGGCTATGTCGGCGATACCAAGTACGACGCTGACGGCAGCCCGAATTGGGTCTGGACGAATTCCGACCACGAGATCGATTTTGGCGCCAGCAACTCGCTGTGGGGAACGAGCTGGTCGGCCGCTGATATCAACGATGCGGATTTCGGTTGCAAGTTCCTTGTCTACAACCCCGAACACGAGGATGCGATCGCCAACGTCGACTACATCCAGATCTGCGTCCACTATCTCGTTTGATTGAAACAACCAATCTGATAACTCGATCGCAACAAATGAACCGGAGTCACAGAGATGACGACGACAGTTAAGGTGAGTTGGGCGGAGTTGGAGGCACGTAAGCCAAGGTGCTTGAACGGGAGTTGCGGAGACCACCCGAACGGTGCGCACGGCCCGCCGCCGTTGGGCAATCCGCCGCCGGACCTGATCCCTCCCGGTGTGTCGGGAGCTCCCTACGGCGGCATCCCGGGTAACGCACCGATTCCCGACATCAGCGCCGAAGTCAGCGGGCTGCCGATTTCGTACGCCGACATGGGGCCGGCCTGGGTGGACCCGGGTACCGGCAGCTTGCACTTCCAGCTCGGCTATCGGCGCAGCGCAGCGATGGTTCCGCTGCCGATGCTGTATTACAACTCGCGATTCGATCCGTATTCGTCTCTCGGCGATGAGTCGCCGACCGGCACGGGCTGGGGAACCAGCTTCCATCAGTCGGTGGAAGAGAACGATTCCGGCGACGACACACACGTCACGCGGTATTCCGCCGACGGTCGTTGGGAGGGCTATCATCATAAGAGCCTGTCGACGGGCTTGTACCAGCCTCCCGGCGGCACGCGCCAGGATCTAGCGCGGACCGGCGGCGGATGGCGATCGAAGAACTATGCCGACGATTCGGTCACCGCCTTCGACTCGGTCGGCCGCATGACGTCATTGTCGCGTGGCGGAGCCACCTGGACCGTCACCTATGACGGAGGGGGTCTGGTGAAGACGGCCGTGTCGCCGCGGGGACTGCGCACCTCTTATGTTTACGACAGCGGCCAGCTGCGACGGATCGTCGAGCCGGGCGGACGGATCGCGACGCTGGCCCATCTCGGCGCCAACAACCTGAGGAGCTACACCAATCCGGCCGGCGAGACGCTCATCTGTTCGTACGGGGCAGACGGAACGCTGTCTCGGGTGCAGTACCCGGAAGGCAATGCCTACGACTATCGCTACGACAGCCGCCAACGCGTCATCGCCTGCATCGCTCCCTCGGGCGCCAGGACGTCTCTGACTTATCTCGATGACTACACGACGGTGAAGACCGATCCCTGCGAGCGCCTGACCACCTACACGTTCGGCACGCGCAA
>JBFWYF010000889.1:0-3521 GCA_050186685.1 Pirellulaceae bacterium | reverse complement strand
TGACCCCCTTTGGCTCGCCGGTCGAACCGGAGGTGAAGATGATGGTAGCCACGTCGTCGCGCGAGAGCTTGTGGATGCCAAGTACGCGGTCGAGCACGGGGAGCGGCATCGCGTAAGCCATGGCGGCGCCGATCAGCTTATCGCTGCGGCGGACGCCTTTGACGAGCTCTTCGAGATAGATCAGCTTAGCGTCCAGCTTGAGGTGCTTCATGCGGTGCATGAAAAGTTTGCTGGTGACGATATGCCGCGCTTCGCATTGCCGCATGCAGGCGTTCAAGATTTCGCTGGACGCCGTGTAGTTGAGGTTCACCGCGGCCCGTCCCATCAGCGACAGCGCGGCGTTGGCCAGCATTCCGCCGGCGGTGGGCGGAAGGAGGACGCCGACATATTTTTCGTCGGCGGCGAGCACGCGCAGCAACAGGCGGCGAAAGACGAGGGCCCGGGTGAGGAGTTGGCCACCGGTCATCCGCTGGCCGGTCGAGTCGGCGACCTTTTGCTTGTGCCAATGCTTACGGCACATGCGAAGAAAGGATCGGCACAGAACCAGATCGTTGCTGGCAAGACTCGACACGCGGCAACTCCGTTGGCGGTGGCGGCGCGAATCGTCCCGCGCCGATGCGAAAGGCATGTGCCAAGAATGTAAGCGTGGCAGGGGCGATTGGCCAAGCGGAGATTCCGCCGAGGGACTCGTTTCAGGCTCTTCGTTGCGGCGAGCGAGTCGAGCGGGTGGAAGAGATTGACAGCGATAGGGCCACCACTACACTCGGAGGGGGACGTGCCACGGCTTCCAACAAAAGGTTGATTTTATGCATCGCTTCGTCGTTCGATTGCTCGCATCCGCAGCCTTGGCCATCACCGCTTGCTCGATGAGCGCCACCATGAGTTCAGCGCGTGCGGCGGAGGCCCTGGGGCCGGTCCCGTTCGGAAAAACCGCCGATGGAACGCCAGTCGAGCTGTTCACGCTCAAGAACGACGACGGAATGTATGTGACGATCATGACCCGCGGGGCAACGATTGTCGAACTGCATCAGCCGGACCAGGATGGCAAGCTGGCGGATGTCGTGCTTGGGTTCGACGATGTGCAAGGGTATGAGTCCGAGGGGAACCAGTATTTCGGCTGCGTTTGCGGGCGAGTGTGCAATCGGATTGCCAAGGGGAAGTTCAAGCTCGACGGCAAGGAGTATACGCTGGCGGTCAATAATGAGCCGAACCATCTGCACGGCGGCGTCAAGCGGAGCCTCGATCGCGTGGTGTGGAAAGGAAAGAGAATCGACGACGGCACGGAACAAAACAGCGATAAGGGGATTGTGCAGTTCACGTACACCAGCCCCGACGGAGACGAAGGTTACCCGGGCAAGGCGTCGTTCACCGTGACGTATACGCTGGATGACGACAATCGGCTACGGCTCGATTACGTGGTGGAAACCGATGCACCGACACCGATCAATGTCACCAATCACACGTACTTCAATCTGCACGGCGAGGGAACGAAGACGGTCCTCGATCACGAATTGCAGGTGTTTGCGGACGAATACACGCCGACTGACGAGAACTTAATTCCGACCGGCAAGATCGCGCCGGTGAAGGGGACGCCGCTCGATTTCCGGCAACCGCATAAGATCGGCGAGCGAATCAAGGCCCTCGTCGACACGCCGACGATCGGCTACGACCATAACTTCGTGCTGTCCGAAAAGCTGACCAAGGTGAGCAAGAAAGGAACGAAAAAGAGCAGCGGAGGGCTAAAACTGGCGGCGAAGCTTCGCGATCCGGAATCAGGGCGACAGTTGACCGTACGAACGACCGAGCCCGGCGTGCAGGTATATACGGGCAACTTCATGAAAGGACAGAAAGGGAAAAAAGGAAAGCCGTATCCGCAACGCAGCGCCGTGTGCCTCGAGACGCAGCATTTCCCGGACGCCGTCAATCAGCCCAACTTTCCCTCGATCATCGTCAAGCCGGGAATGCCATATAAGTCGACGACCGTCTTCGAGTTCAACGCCACGAAGCCTAGCGCGGCGAAGTAGTGGATTGGGGCGCGGTTTGAGCGCATCGCAAGCGCAGGCGGCTAACGGAAAGCCGTCCGATAATGGCAGGTCCGCAGCGGCGAACGCTTGGAACAGTCTGTGGAGGGGAGGTCTGCGGTCAGTCCCACCACCACGAGTCGACGGTGGTGGCCATTTTTTCGCGCAGCGGGACGAGGGCGCTCGTGACTTCATTCTGGTCGGCGACCTGCCAGGAGTTGAGCTGCACGCCTCCGGACAGGCTGATGATCCAATTGCGTCCTTTGCGCAAGAAGGTGGCCGAGGAGTCGACCCCCTTGGGAGCAACGAAGTTCCCGATCAACAGCTCTCTGCTATTCATGAGCAGGCCGACGTCGAGTTCAGCCTTCTCGATCAGGTGTTCCTTGATGAGCAGGGCACCGACGATCGATAGGTCCATCAGATTTCGAAGTTGAGCGAAGATGACGTTTTTGGCCGAGATCGCCTCGTATTTGGCAGTGAACTGATCGGCCCAACGCTGTGCGGTCTTGTCCGAGGAGACGCCCTGCTTGCGCGTTCCGTCGGCATTGAGAAAGTCGGACTCGGTCATGCACTTGACGGCGGCGCCGCGAATCTCCCAGCTTAGGCCTTCTTCGTCGCGAGCCAGCTTCTGATAGTTGGGAGCAAGCCACCAGCGGGGCAACATGTTCTGCAAGCCGCGACCCGAGGCCGAGGTCATCTGTAGAAAGCTGGGCAAGTCAGGGACGGGTGCCTTGTCGAAGCCCATCGCCAGCCGTTTCATCTGGAAGTCGGCGGCGACCAACACGCGGCCGAAATTGCTGGTGTCCGGCACTCCGGTGACCGTGATCGTCTGGCGTCCGAGGGCGACTTCGAGATTATGGATTGTTCGGGCAGGATCGCCGATGGTGCTCAATCGACGGACCAGCCCTTGCAGGCGAGCGAGGCCGTCTTTCGTGGGATCGATCGAGCAACTGATTCCTTGGCGCGCGGCCGCGGTTGCGGTGCGGATCGCCACGAGCAAGTCATCGAGCAGTATGACGGGACGGCCCGTCGTGCGGCCCACGACGAAGCCATCGTCGTTGACTTGCCAGCCTTCGGCGGGACCAACGAGCACGACGTCACGCTGGTCGGGATAGACGAAGATGTAGCGAATCTGCTGGAGACCGGCGAGGTATTTGACATCGTCGGGGAGAGGCTTGCCGGTGGCCAGGGATTTGCCAATCGCTTCCTGTAACTTTCGTAGCGAAACTTTTCGCAGTTCGGAGAAGCGGTTCAGGTCGTCCGGCACCGCGGCGAGCTCGCGCAGCATTTCTGCACGCAGCGCATGAACGTCCTTTACCTCGGCGTTCTTGAGCAGCCCGTTGGTGTCGATCGACACCCCGCCGACTTGGTTGCGGAAGTAATTACCGTTTTGGGCGGAAGCTGTACCGCAAAGTCCGCAGAGGAGGAGAAGGAGTTGGGCAATTGCGCTGCCCCACATCGTTACGCGTGGCATGACATCTCCTGTTCGCAAACCTGACG
>JBFWYF010000888.1:0-3522 GCA_050186685.1 Pirellulaceae bacterium | reverse complement strand
GAAGTCCGGCCTAATCGTGCGCTGGATCAGGTCGACCAGGTCGGGACCATAGTCCGGTGGTCCTGCTCGCCCGCCGTGTCCACCTGCCTGGCTGAAGACGCCAGCGGGACCACCCAGCGTCGCGCCGATCAAATCGAGATGCTCACCGACCGACTGCGTAACGCGCCAGGCCACGGCCGCTTCGTTAGCGGGCAAGTCGTCCCAGTCCGACTCCAGACGGCCTTCCCGGCGCAGCTGAGCTCGCAAGTCCTGCTTGGTTCGGTTCAGACGGCTCCACAGTCTGGCTCGATATTCCTGCAGCGTGCCGCTCGACACGTAGCGAGGATCGGTCCAAATCTCCCGATACAGCATCGCCATCTCATACGTGGTCGCCGACTTCTCGGGCCCCGGACGAGCTTGAGCGTCGCGTTGGCACACGGCACGGACTTCCCGATTCAGCTCGTACAACGGACGAGGTGGTGACGATTCCGCCTGGCATAGTGCGACGACCGTCAGCACCCAAGATCCCGCCTGCATGGTTCGACTCCCGACTGGACGCCCCTGGAACGACGTCCATCGTATCGCGTCGCACCGCAGCCAGGCAACGCAGACCCTATCGAGCGGATTCGCGCTCCCACCGAGCGAGCCAACGATTGACGAGCGCGGACCGCTGGCAACTCCAATAGACGCAGGCTCCCAACGCCGCCCCTACGAGCGTATCGCTCAGAAAATGTGCGCCGGATTCGATACGCTGACCCGCCGCCATTACGGCCAGCACGGCAAATAGAACACGACCGTGCGGATAGATCCTCGCCAACCCCAACGCCATCGCGACCGCCACCGCCGTATGCGCCGACGGAAACGACTGAAACCGGGAACTCAGCCCCACACCGTCCGACGAACCGAAGACGGGCAGCCAACCCGCAAACGTATCGCTGACCGAGAGGGAAAAATCAAAATGACGCGGTCGCTGCCTGGCCACGCACAGCTTTACCAGATCCGCCGCCAAGCCGGCTCCATACGCTCCAATCAACAGCCGGGGAATGTACCGTCGATTCGCAGTGTCGAGCACGAACAGCACGACAGCCAGGATGGCGACGCCCGAACCGTGCGCCAACACTTCCGACCACTCGAGCACTCGCTTGAGCTCACCGGGGACCCCCTCCACAGCGCAGTAGGCGCTGATCGGCACATCGATCAACAACGCCAGAGGTGCCAGACCGGTGGCACACGCGGCTAACAGCACGGTGCGGTCCGGCTGCCAACCCAGGGTACTCGTCACGACCGTATCTGACTTGGCTACCAGCATGCACGGCTCATCCAGGAAAATGGGAGGCTGTCGAGCGACGGATATAGCATTCTCGGCTTCCGCCTGGAAGTCGAGTTTTCCCCACAATCCGACAAGTCCCCGATTTTCCGTCCCTGGGGTCTCTCCCCGCGTCCTCTGCGGGAAATCTCCCCTGGAAACCTCCCCCGTCGCCCCCTGCCTCCCCAAAAAATGCTGTTGGAAATGCCACGGCATGCGCCTAGACTGCGAGGTCGTTTCGGGGGGCCGGGCGGAGCCGATCAGGAGGAAGGTCCATGTCGACACGCGCGCAAACATATCTCAGGCTATGCCTGTTGGCCCTGGTGGTCTGCGGCATCAACCTTGGTGGTGCGAAGCTGTGGGACCGCGACGAACCTCGCAATGCGGGGTGTGCTGCCGAGATGTTAGCTCGGGGCGACTGGGTTGTGCCAGTCTTCGACACGGAATTGCGCACGCACAAGCCGGTGTTGCTGTACTGGCTGATCATGTCCGCATATAGCGTGCTGGGTGTCAACGAGATGGCGGCCCGCTTGCCGTCGGTGTTGCTGGCCACCGGAACGGTGCTTTGCACTTACGAAATGGGTCGGCGGCTGTTCTCGCGCCAGGTCGGTATCTGGGCGGCGACGGCGTTGGCGACCAGCCTGCTGTTCGTCATGGCCGGGCGTGCGGCGACCCCCGATGCTGCGCTGATCTTCTTTTCGACCCTGTCACTGACCGTGTACGTCTGCGCGGTGTTCCCTGTCGAGGGGGCGGCGCGAAGCGAGTCGAAAGCGACGGGAACTCAACTGCTGGCGGCCGCCGCGTCCGCTGCCAGAACCTGGTTTCCGCAAAGTTGGCCGGCCGTCATGGCCATGTACGCCAGCATGGGGCTGGCCGTGCTGGCGAAGGGGCCGGTGGGTTGCGTACTGCCGTGTGCCGTCATGGGGCTGTTTCTCTGGGCCATGCGAGCCCCGGGAGCGATGCCGGGCGACAATTCGTCCGGCTGGCCGCGAATCCGGCAATTTCTCACCCCGCGGCTTCAGGTCGCCTATCTGTTCGCGACCGTTCGTACGATGAGGCCCTTGCTGGCGGCGACGTTGGTCCTGGTCGTTGCCGCGCCGTGGTACGTCTGGGTCGGCTGGCGGACGAACGGACAGTTTTTGAACGAGTTCTTCCTGGAACATAATCTCAGTCGCGCCATGCAGACCATGGAAGGGCATCGCGGGAACGTGCTCTTCTATCCGTTGGCAATTCTGGTAGGCACGTTCCCGTGGTCGATCTTTGCCGTGCCTCTGGTGCTGGACCTGCGCCGGCAGGCGCAACAGCGTGGCGGCTGGGGGCCCGGCCCTTGGCTGGCCCTCTGCTGGATCGGAACCTACGTCGCCGTATTCTCGTGTGCCCAGACGAAGCTGCCGAGTTATGTGACGCCGTGTTATCCGGCGGTCGCCCTGCTGTGCGGGTCGTTTGTCGATCGGTGGCTGACGGGTCAGCTGCAAGTGCCCCGCGGTTGGTACTATGCGGCATTCGGTGTGCTGCTGTTCGTCGGAGGAACGATATCGGTGGCCGTCCCGGTCGCGGCGCGCGATATCCTGCCCGACGAGGCCTGGCTGGGTGTGCTGGGAGCCATACCGCTGAGTGCGGGACTGGCATGCATGATCTTGTTGGGCCGCGGCGCCGACCGGTGGGCGATGGCGACGTTCGCGACAGGTGCCGTGGCGTTGCTCGTCGGCCTGTTTGGCCTCGGCACTTCGCGGGTATCGAAGCACCAGCAGTACGACGAGTTATGGCATGTGGTGCGCGCGATGGGTGGTGACGCGGCCGAGGTGGCTGCCGTTGCCTGTCTCGAACCTAGCTGGGTTTTTTACGGCCGTCGACCGGTCGAAGAGCTACTGCGCGAAGGAGAATCGCGGACTGCCACTCGCTGGGTGCAAATCAAGGGACGGTGGCAGCCCCGAGTGCCCCGCACGCTGCAGGATTTTCTCGCTTCAACGAGCACCCCCTTTGTTGTGGCGTTAGAACGCGACGCGGAGTTGGTCGAACGGCAGTTACCCCCCGGATTTTCGGAGCTGACATCCGTGCCGTACTTCCTGAAAAAAGAGCGGTTGATTCTGTATGGGCGGTCCGACGTCCAGCCTTTGGCGCTGCGCGGCCCCGACGAGCGGCGTTAGCCTCGGACAAATCGTCTAACCCCTAGCCGGGGGCGAAGGCATTCATTCGTGCCTCGCCGCCGAGGCTGGCTAAACGGCATGCAGCGTTCG
>JBFWYF010000887.1:0-3527 GCA_050186685.1 Pirellulaceae bacterium | reverse complement strand
TGCCACCGATTGTATTGCTCAGGTGTGGGTCCATTGGAAAGAGCTGCGGGGTGAAACCCTTGTTCACCGACCTGCCGATCGGACTGTGCGACGGGGATCCTGTTGGACTGATCGACCTCAGTGGCAACGGGGGCAGCGGGAAATCCACGTTGCTCAAAATTCTAGTTGGCCTCGATGAGCCGGATAGCAGCACCCGTTCTGTGCAGAGGCAGGTGGAATGGTTCAGGCGAGGACCGACCGAAAGCTCGTACGACCAAGGCCAAGGCTCGGATCGATTCGGCAGGGCGGTTGGTTGACGAGCTGCTCGACATGGACCGCGACCTCTGGTTTCCAGGAGGCCAGCGTTTTGTCCAATCTGCGCGCCTTCCTGTTCGGTGCCAATTGGGGTCTCATCAAGTTTACCCACGACGCTAATGGGAATGTCACCAGCATTCTCGATCCGCAGAGGAACCCCAGTCTCTTTGAGTACGCCCCTGGCGGTTTGGTACAGGCTCCAGCATGCCTAGCATAGCGGACACAGCCGCCCGCACCCATCCTGACCCTACGCACCGACTCCTTGAGGTGGTTCGCACACTCGTGAAAGAGGTGCACCCCGGCAGTGCTGCTGCCGTTTCGGCCGATCTCGACAGCGTCCTCGATCGCGAACTGGGCCTCGACAGCCTGTCCCGGGTCGAGCTCTTCTCAAGACTGGAGCGCGAATTCGACGTTGATCTGCCCGAGAGTCTGGTCGGCGAGGCTCGAACTCCCGGCGATTTTCTGGACGCTATCCTGAAACACGCGGGCATCGCTCGCGTGGAGCCGACTTCCCCGAGGATCCTCCCTGTGCGCGAAAAAGCAGCCGGCATCCCCAACACCATCCACACACTCGTGGAAGCTCTCGCGTGGCAGGCCGGACAGCATGGCGAGGGCACTCATATTCACGTGCATGGGGAGGGCGGGGTAATTGAACCGATCTCGTTCCAGATACTCTATCGTGAAGCGATGGCCATCGCGGCAGGCTTGCGTCGGTCCGACTGCAAGCCGGGGCAGCCCGTGGCGCTCATGCTCCCCACCGGACGTGACTTTTTTTGCGCATTCTCCGGGATTCTACTGGCCGGCGGCATCCCGGTTCCGATTTACCCACCGACTCGACTGAGTCAACTTGAAGAACATCTGCTTCGCCAGAAGAGCATTCTCAACAATGCAGAGGTCGTCGGACTGATTACGGTCCCGGAAGGCACGAAGGTCGCGCGGTTGCTGAAGGCTCAGGTCCCCACGATCAAGCACGTCACCACCGTCGCCGAGGTGGCGGGTGATCCAGGGGACTTCAGAGTACCGCTTGTGGCGGCCGAGGATACCGCGTTCCTTCAATACACATCCGGCAGCACCGGGAACCCCAAGGGGGTTGTCCTCACCCACGCCAATCTGTTGGCCAACATCCGCGCGATGCGAGCTGTCACCCAGGTCACCGCGGACGACGTCTTTGTGAGCTGGTTGCCGCTTTACCACGACATGGGACTGATCGGCGCCTGGCTTGGAGCGCTGGTCTGCGGCTACCCATTGGCCATCATGTCTCCGCTGAGCTTTCTCACCAAACCGTCGCGCTGGCTCAAGGCCATTCATATGCATCGCGGGACGATTTCGGCCGCGCCGAATTTTGCCTACGAGTTGTGCGCTTCACAGATCACCGACCAGGACCTCAAAGGGGTCGACTTGAGTTCGTGGCGGCTGGCCTTGAATGGCGCTGAGCCGGTGAGCCCCGACACGCTCGAGCGATTCGCCTCGCGGTTTGCCCGTTACGGCTTTCACAAAGAGGCGCTGCTGCCGGTATATGGGCTGGCCGAATCGACCGTCGGTGTGGCGTTTCCGCCGCCAGGCCGCGAGCCGGTAATCGATCGCATCCAGCGCGAACCGTTCGCCTCGAAGGGCACGGCCATCCCTGCGGCACTGGATGATATGGACGTGTTGCGCTTCGTCTGCTGCGGCGCCGCGCTTCCCGGACACCACATCCGGATTGCCGACGAGCAGGGTCGTGCGTTACCGGAACGTGTTGAAGGGCATCTGCAATTCAAAGGCCCCTCCGCCACGAGCGAATACCTCCGCAACCCCGAGGAGACCAAGCGGATGAAGAAGGGCGAGTGGCGGGATTCGTTCGATCTCGCGTACCTGGCGAACGGCGAGGTCTATATTACCGGCCGTACGAAAGACCTTATCATCCGTGCCGGCCGTAACCTGTACCCGTACGAATTGGAGCTGGCGATCGGAAATTTGCCCGGTATGCGCAAAGGGTGCGTGGCCGTGTTCGGCAGCCGCGCTCCGGAGACGGCGACGGAGCGTCTGGTCGTGATCGCGGAAACGAAGCAGCGTCAACCCGCCAAGCGGGACGACCTGCGTCGGCAGATCATGTCGCTGGCGACTGATATTATCGGGTCGCCACCGGATGACATCGTGCTGGCTCCGCCGCATTCGGTCCTCAAGACGTCCAGCGGCAAGATTCGCCGGACCGCTATGCGCGAGCGTTTTGAGAAGGGCACGATCGGCACCGAGCATCCACAATCCTGGCGTGCCATTGCCGGCTTCGGAATTTCTGGTCTGGCGGCGCGATCAAGGCGCAAGCTACGTTCATTAGGGGACTGGTGGTACGGCCTCTATGCCGTCACACTCGGAGGCCTGCTCGCAGTGATCACCTGGCTCCTCGTGGCGCTCGTACCCTCGGGACGGATGGCGTACCGGGTCGCTCGATTCATGGCGCACAGTCTCTTTCGATGCTGTGCCCTTTCGCCACGCGTGACCGGTTTATCGCATGTACGTGCCGATTCGCCCACGATTATCGTGTCCAATCACTCCAGCTATCTCGACGGAATTCTCTTGTGTGCCCTCCTGCCCGGATGGCCGAAGTTCACGGTCAAAGGCGAACTGGAGCAGGCATGGGTGATACGTGTGTTTCTGAGGAAACTCGGCGCGCAATTTGTTGAGCGCTTTGCCGTCGAGAAGAGCGTCGCCGTCGCGCAGAGGCTCACGGAACGGCTGGAGGCGAGGGAAAGTATTGTATTCTTTCCGGAAGGCACCTTTCGTCGCCCGCCAGGACTGCTCCCGTTTCGGCTCGGCGCGTTCTCCGCGGCCGTTCGCTCGCAGACACCGGTCGTGCCGATTGTCGTGCTGGGCACCCGCGCGGTGCTTCCCGAAGGAGACTGGCTGCCGCACCCGGGCCGGATCTCCATTGCCATCTGCCCGCCAATCGCCCCGGTTGGTACGGACTTCAAGGCGGCCCTGACATTGCGAAGCGCCGCACGCACAGCCATGCTGCAGCATCTACACGAACCCGACATCATTGAGCCCACAGAAACAGCTCTGACGGCTTCTCGAAGCCGAACGTAGGCCGTTAGCTCCAGGTTTGGAGTCCCCGCTCTAGCATGAGGTGGATCCTCGCGCCCGTCGCGAGAAGAACTGTGCGAGACGTTGCCGATTCACCGCTGTGACCGACAAGAACTGCACCCCATGGCTGGGGGGTGCCGACCACAACACCCTGGAAGTCTCGATATGAAGCA
>JBFWYF010000886.1:0-3527 GCA_050186685.1 Pirellulaceae bacterium | reverse complement strand
TGCTCTTCCGATCTAGAAAATCTCGACATCGGGCAGCAGGTCGACGACCGCCCGATTCGGAGATTTGCGCAGCGTCGCCAGGCGATCCGATAACTCGCGGAGCAGCCCCTCCAACTCCTCTCGGTCGGCAGCCGACACCTCGATACCGGGCGGAGGCACCGGCCGCACCTTGTCGGGCACATTGTCCTGGGGACCATCGGCCCACGCCAGGACGGGGATCAGAATTACCGAGAGCCAAGCCAGAAAAACTTGCGGGACGCGAGGGCGCATGCGAGGGGTTTCCACGGGGATGGGCCAGGGTGCCGTTATTTCTTCGTAAGACGATAATCGATCGCCGAGCCGCATCCAACCAGCGGGGTGGGCGCCGCACAGTGCAGGGGCAACCAGGCAGGTAGGCGACAAGCGGTAACATCTTGCGGGCGGAGTGCTTCCGTTCTCGCCCGCAATGGTATGCTTCGGAGGAAACCGCGAACCCGCGCCGTCCCATTGGCTGCCGAGGCGGGCGGACCTAGAATCATCGCGCAACAACCATTCCAGGCGGCCATTTACCAGACGCCGTTTTCCCGGCGCAGTATCTTCGGCAGGGAGGGGAGCATATGCCCGAAAACAAACCAGTCCAGGCGAACATCCAGCGTGTGGCCATCCTGTTTGCGGGGGGACCGGCACCCGCTGCCAACGCGGTTATCTCGACCTGCGGCGCCGCCTTTGCCAAGCGCCATATTGAAGTCCTTGGCATCCTGAATGGCTACTCCAAGCTCATCGACTATTCCCCAGAACGCCCTCTGCAGGAAGGCAAGGACTACCTGGTCCTCGACCAGCGGCGTCTGAAGCGTACCCGCAACTCGCAGGGTATTCTGATTGGCACGGCCCGCACCAACCCGGGCAAGAACATCAGCCACCCCAGCCATTTCGACGACCCGGCGCGCACGGAGCCTCTCAAGAGAGTGTATGAGGGACTCTGCTCGATGCAGGTCAACGCGCTCGTGTCCATCGGAGGCGACGACACCCTGAAGACCGCCAACAAGCTGAAGATGTATCAGGACCGGTTGCCCGCCGACGCCCCTCGCATTCCCGTCGTGCACGTACCCAAGACCATTGATAACGACTACCACGGGATCGATTTCACCTTCGGATACTTCACCGCCGTGGACGTACTGGGCAAGGAAGTCCGAAACCTGCTGTACGATGCCGAAGCCAGTGGTTCGTACTTCCTGGCCGAGACGATGGGGCGCAGCGCCGGATGGCTCGCCTATGGTACCGCCATCGCCGGGGAGGCCAGCCTGGTGATCAGCGTCGAGGACATCGTCGGTGACTACCGGCTCGAGGAGACCGAAAGGAATCCGGTTTCAGGAATCGACGAGACGCGCGCCACGATGAACGTCGAACGCGTCGTCGACCGGATCGTGCGGACCATGGTGGCCCGGGATCGGGACGGCAAGCCCTATGGCGTCATCATCATGGCGGAGGGATTGGCCGAGTTCTTGCCTAGCAAGTTTCTGTCGGGAATTCCTCGCGACGAGCATGGCCATATCTCGATCTCACAAGTGGAACTCGGCCGCCTGTTTGCCGACCTGGTATCGAAGGCCTATAAGGCAAAAGTCGGCAAGTCGAAGAAGGTCAGCGGACTGCAACTGGGTTACGAATCGCGGTGCGCGGCACCGAACGCCTTCGACGTGATGCTGGGCAGCCAGCTCGGCGTCGGCGCCTACCGGGCGCTGTACGAAGAGCGTTTGAACGGCGTCATGGTCTCGGTGTGCGGCCAGTTGCAATTGCACTTCGAGGGATTCGACAAGCTGGTCGATCCGGAATCGCTGGTTACGAAAGTTCGCTACATTGAACCGAACAGCGACCTGCACAAGCTCGCACGCTTCCTGGAAACCGAAGTCAACGTCTGACGCCGAGAGAAAGAGGCGCAGAAACGATGCGGGCGCCTCGCCGTGTCTCCGCGTGAGACGCCTCGCAGCGGCGAAGCTTGACGGCCTTTCTTCCATCCCAGAATAATTCCTCCGCACCGAAGGGACAGCACAACTCCCCGCCGGGGCCTGTCCGGCCCTGTTCCTGCTTCCGATACGCAACCCCGTCACCCGCGAGTTGCCGCCTACGCCCGACTTTTACGGGTCCAGCGCGATCGTGTACTTCCACCGCCACGTCACGCTGGCCGCGCCGGCGGAATGGGGCGGCGGCGGGGGCCGGATCGTGCAGCGCGACGGCTGGACCTCCAGTTGCGCGGCCGGCAGAGCGCCCGCAGTGACCGTCGTGAGCCGCCACCCAGCCAATTCCCATGTCGTACCGCCCGGCGATTCGACCGGCGCTCCCACCCGGTCGTCCCCCAGCCAGTAGCGTGACAGGCAGACGGCGTCCCTCGCCGAACAGCGGCAAGCGGCGTCGAACGTCAGTGTCCTCCCGTCGGACAGTGCCTCGACGCTCAGCGACCAATGATCGCGCCCGGACATCCCGACCAGCAGGGCAACCCGCACCCCATCGGGACGATCCTCGCAGTGCAGTTGCTGCAATGCGGGGGTCGACAGTTCCCTCGCCCCCTCCAATCCTTCATCAGACACCAGCATCAACGCGCGCCGTTCGCCCGAGACGGACTCCACATCGTGTCGGAATCGATCGCCCAGCCAGCGGAAACGAACTTGCAGCGGCGCGTCCAATCGGCAGGCGAGCACGACTGGGGGACGGTCCGATAGCGGGGAGGCTTTGGGCATGCTCAGGAATCACGTTCCTCGGCGCCATCTTGCCCTCCCCGCCACCGCAGGAAGGCGTCAAGAAAACCCTGGATGTTTCCGTCGAGCACGGTATGGAAGTTGTTGACGCCGAAGCCGGTCCGAGCGTCTTTGACGCGCTGATCCGGGTGCAGGAAGTAGTTCCGGATTTGGGAACCGAAACCGACGCGGGCCTTGTTCTTATACTTTTCAGCTTCCTCTGCCTCGCGTTTCTCTTCTTCCAGCCGGGCAATGCGTGCTCGCAGCAGCTTCCAGGCAATCGCCCGGTTCTTATGCTGGCTCCGCTCGTTCTGACATTGCACAACAATCCCCGTCGGCAGATGCGTGAGCCGGATGGCACTTTCCGTCTTGTTGACGTGCTGACCTCCCGCCCCGCTCGCACAAAACGTATCTTCCCGCACTTCCTTGGGATCGATGTCGACTTCCTCGTCTTCGGGCAGTTCCGGGGTGACATCTACGGCGGCGAAGCTCGTCTGACGTTTCCCTTCCGCGTTGAACGGGCTGATCCGCACCAGCCGGTGGATGCCCGCCTCGCCCTTCAAGAACCCGTAGGCCATCGGACCGCGCACCACGATCGAAGCGCTCTGGATCCCGGCGACGTCGTCGTCCTTGCGGTCGAGCAACTCGGTCTGGTAGCCGTTCTTCGAGGCCCATTGCGAGTACATGCGCAGCAGCATCTCGGCCCAGTCGTTCGCATCGGTGCCGCCGTCGCGGGCATGCAGGCTGAGAATCGCTCCCATATTGTCGTGCGGAGCATTCAATAGGGCTTTCAGGGCCAGTTCGTCGACCGTCGTTTCG
>JBFWYF010000885.1:0-3529 GCA_050186685.1 Pirellulaceae bacterium | reverse complement strand
GTACTGCTCTCCGGCGGCGGACTGCGCATGGGGCAGGCGGTGGGATCCACCAACGATAAGGGAGACGAGCCGTTCGAGCGGCCGCTGACGCCCAACGACTTGCTCGCCACGCTCTATGCTTACCTGGGAGTGCCGCTGACGACGCACTTTCCGGATCGCTTCGGCCGACCTACGGCCATCCTCCCGCATGGTCAGCCGATCGACGAGCTGATCTGATCTCCTCCCAAGCAGCACGGCGGATTACCGACATGGTCGATGTGCGCATCCTCGTGCCGCCCACCGCGATGCCCGCCTGGGGGTGGCTGGTGGCGGTCGCGGTCAGCGGGCTGATCAACGAAGTTGCGGTCCAGCGCGGGCTCGGTCAGCCGTCCGCGCCGCAAACTGCCGCCAAGGTGCCCAGCCAGAACGAACAACCGGGAGCACCAGGGTCACTGCGTGCGGGAGTGGCCCGACGGAACGTCACTCCGCCGCTGTATGTCCCTTACCTGACTTCGTCCGGCAAGGGCACGCATGCGCCGTTTCAGGCGGTCCATGATCATCTCGTGGCTCGCGCGCTCGTACTGGACGACGGACGGCGTTCGCTGGCGCTCGTGACCGTCGACTCGATCGGCTATGACAACGCGATTCTTGGGCCCGGCCGGAACTTCACCGGTGAACTTCGACAACGGATCAGCGCCCAGACTGGACTGTCGCCCGACGCCATCATGCTCGCCGCGACACATACCCACCAGGCGCCGGAGACGATCGGGCTGACCCCGTTTCGTTCGGTTCCCGGCGTGCCGGAATGGCTCGAGACCCACCTGCAGGATCTGGTTGCCGTGGTTGTCGAGGCCTGGCAGAACCGAGTGCCCGTGCAGGTCTTCGCGGGCAGCGTGCCGGTTGCCGGCATAGGGCGCAACCGCCGCATCGTGCTGAAGGATGGCACGAGCAGCCGCCATGGTCCCGTGCCCACACCCGAGCAGGTCGGCAAGCCGTTTTTCGTCGACGAGGATTTGGCAGTGATCTGTTTTGCGAAAGAGGGTGGAGTCCCGCACGCGGTGCTGCTGAACTACACGGCGCATCCGGTGGTCACGATGTTGCTGCCGTCCGTTTCCGCGGACTACTGCGGCGAGCTCTGCCGCTACGTCGAAGACCGTCTGCCTGGCGCCACCTGCCTGTTCACCCAGGGTGCCGATGGCAACATCAATTCGCAGATGGTCTCGACCAGCTTCGACGACGCCCATTTGCTGGGCGAGCGGCTCGGCACCGCGGCTGTGGCGGAAACGCAGCGGCAGTTAGCTCGCCAGGAATCCCAGCATGCGACCGATGTGCAGTGGCAGCGCGAGGAGGTGGTGCTCGAGCCACGCGACTGTCCGCCGCTGGCGGAGATCGAACGGACAGCCGACGAGAAGCCGACGGCGAGCAATCTGCAGTTGCTGCGACTGGCTCGGAAGTTGGCGGAAGGCCCGATCCGCGGCGAGGTGCAGTTGATGGGAGTTGGCGATGTCCGCTGGGTGTCTTTGCCCGGCGAGCCATTTGTCGAAACGGGGCTCGCGCTGAAAAAGGCAGGCGCTCGGTTCATCGTGGGCTATGCGAACGGATATGTGGGCTACCTGCCGATCCGTTCCGCCTATGCTGATGGAGGATACGAAACAGGCCCGGGCGTGTGGAGCCGCGTCGCTCCAGGAAGCGCCGAGCGGCTGGAAGCCGTGGGACGTAAATTACTGTCCGCCACCCGCGCGGGTTCGCCCTAGCTCCGCGTCGCACACACGTTTCCTGGCGAACCCGCCATTCTGGAGCCACTCTGATGTCCAACTGGTCCGGTCGGTATGTATCGTTCTGGTGTCGCTGCGGGTTCCTGCTGCTGGCGATAGTCGCCGGCGCCGATCTGCAGGCTGACGATCCGCCTGGGACTGCGAAGTGGACCCCCGAGCGGATGATGCAGGTCAAGCGCGTGGGCAGCGTCCAGGTGTCCCCGGACGGCGAGCTGGTCGCGTTCACGGTACGCGAAGCGGTGATGGACGAGGGGAAGAGCGAGTATCGGACGCATATCCATGTGGCGAGTGCCCAGGGAGAACCGTCCTGGCAGCTGACCCAAGGCGACGGATCGTGCGACGACCCGCAATGGTCTCCGGATGGCAAGACGATTGCATTCTTATCCTCGCGATCGGGCAAGACGAACGTGTGGCTGATCCGCGTGCACGGCGGCGAGGCGCGGCAATTGACGCGATGGAAGGCCAACGTCACGAGCTTCCGGTGGGCGCCCGATGGCTCTCGCATTGCCTTTACCGCTCCCGACGGGCCGACGGCCGAGGAAGAGCGGGCGGATCGAAACAAGGACGACGCGCGCGTGGTCGGCCAGGGGAATAAGCCCCAGCGGCTGCACGTGGTCGAAACGGCGAAGTCCAGCGACGCGGCACCGACGCGGACGCTGACCGCGCCCGAGCGCCACGTGGTCGGCGAATCGTCTCGGCCCGGGAGGCCTGCGTTCGACTGGTCCCCGGATGGCGAGACCATCGTTTATTCCCACACGCGTGGTGCGGGGGCGGATGATTGGCAAAGTGCCGACCTGTCCCTGGTAGAGGTGGCGAGCGGCTCGGTGCGGCGACTCGCTGATAGTCCGGCGGCCGAGACATCCCCGTTTTTCTCACCGGATGGCCGGCGGATAGCCTATGTGGCGAGCGACGACCCGCCGACGTGGGCTGGCCGCAAACGTCTCCACGTGGTGGATCTGTCGGGCGAGGGATCGCGTGCCCTGGCGCCGACGGCGGATGGCTTTGGACGCTATTCCGAGTTGCTCGGCTGGCATCCGAACGGTGACCAGGTCTATTTCACAGAGCTCCAGGGCACGTCGCTGCAGCTGATGCGGCTGCCGCTGGATGCCGAGCCCGTCCGCGTTCGCGAACTGCAGGGGATGTCGCTCGGTGGTTTTTATCTGAATGCGACGCGGCGCATGGTTGGATTCGGCTGGGAGACCCTGCGTGAGCCGTGCGAGGCCTGGGTCGGCTCACTCGACTCGTTTGAACCTCGGCGCGTCAGTCGCGTCCAGGATGACCTCTCGTCGACGCCGCCGGTCCGCACGGAAGTCGTTCGCTGGAAGTCGACGGATGGCTTCGAGATTGAAGGGCTGCTGACGTACCCGCGCGATTATCGTCCTGGGACCCGTTCGCCGCTCTTGCTTGTGATTCACGGCGGGCCGATGGGTGCGTTCACTCAGACGTGCGATGCGGCTCCCGGCACGTATCCCGTGGCCGTGTTTGCCGAGCGGTCGTATGCCGTGCTGCGGGCAAATGTCCGCGGCAGCAGCGGATACGGCGCTCGATTCCGTTATGCGAATTATGGTGACTGGGGCGGCGGCGATTTCCGCGACTTGATGGCGGGCGTGGATCACTTGATCGACATCGGAGTCGCTGACCCGGACCGGCTGGGGGTCATGGGATGGAGCTACGGCGGCTACATGACGTCCTCGATTATCACGCAGACTCAGCGGTTCCGCGCAGCGTCCGTGGGCGCTGGAGTGACGAATCTAGTCAGCTTCACGGGCACGGCC
>JBFWYF010000884.1:0-3530 GCA_050186685.1 Pirellulaceae bacterium | reverse complement strand
CCTGGCCTGGTCTTTCACGCCATTTACAATTCCCTGTCGCTATGCCTGGGTTCGAACGCAGCTGCCGAGTCTTCGTGGGCGCGCGACTGGCCTTGGCTACTGTCGTACGAGGGCGCCATTCCCTATCGGTGGCCGGCGCTGGTCGTCAGTGTGATCCTGTCGTCCGTGCTGTTGGCAGCGCTGCGCCGGATGGGCGATGCGTCGTCGCCCGAGCCAGAGGCATCGACTCCGCGACACGAAGGTGCTCAGGTGCCGGTTCTTGCCGCCGATAAGCACTCCTGGAAGGCCAGTTTGTAACGAAGGTGACGGCCGCCGCTGGCCAACCACCCCGCACTCGATCTCACCGTGACGGAACGCACCACGTATCGTGCTCGATGGATTCTGCCCGGCGATGCTCCTCCGCTGCGAGACGGCTACCTGACCGTCCGGGGAGCTCAGGTCGAACGCGTCTCCGCCTCGCCCCCCGGGGGGCCGGTGCTCGACCTGGGTGACGTGGCACTCCTACCCGCTTTGGTCAATGCCCATACTCACCTCGAATTCAGTGAGCTGACCGAACCGATCGGCACTCCGGGGCTCGCCTTCCCCGATTGGATTCGCCAAGTCATCCGATGGCGCATCGACAGGCAAACGGCGGCCGGAAGTGATGTTGCCGAGGCAAGTCGTGTGGGCGAAGCGATTGCGCGGGGTCTTCGCGAATCGGTGGCCGCGGGGATCGGTACGCTGGGAGAGATCGCGACCAGCTCTGCGTCCTACGAGACGTGGCAAAGTCGTCATGACAACCCGACTGGTGTGATCTTCCGAGAACTGATCGGGCTGCAGTCGGCTCGCGCCGTCGCGCAGCTCGAGACGGCCAATCGGCATCTGGCGGAACCCGACGGCAGCCAACTGCGCCCCGGCTTAAGCCCGCATGCCCCCTACACTGTCCGCCTCGAACTCTTGCAAGCCGCACTGCAGATGGCGCGCAGGCGGAATTGTCCCGTGGCCATGCACCTGGCCGAATCCGAAGCGGAACTACCGCTCCTGGCCGCCGGCCAGGGACCGTTCGTCGAACTGCTACGGGAGCTGGGCGTGTGGGATAACACGGCCATTCCCACCGGAGTGCGACCGTTACAGTACCTCACTGCACTGGCCGCGGCCCCGCGGGCACTCGTCATTCACGGCAACTACCTGGCCGAAGACGAGATCGCCTTTCTGGCCACCCATCGGTCGGCGATGACGCTGGTCCACTGTCCGCGAACACACGCTTACTTCGGTCACCCGCCGTTTGCCGCCGCACGCCATCTGGCCTCCGGAGTCCGCCTGGCGCTCGGTACGGACTCACGAGCATCCAACCCCGATCTGAGTCTGTGGCGGGACCTCCGGTTCGCCATCGACCGTCATCCCAATGTCGATCCCCTGGACTGGTTGAGTTCGGCGACGCTTCACGGCGCCCACGCTCTGGGGCTGGCGCATGCGACGGGCAGCCTCCAGCCTGGCAAGGAAGCCAGCTTTTGCGCCGTTAGTCCCGTGCTCACCCACGATCCGCGCGCTTGCCTGCTCGAACCAGCCAGCAGCGTGCGGACCTTATTTCTGCGAGGCCGCTCCAAGAGCGCGGCCCAGCCACCTCCCGGAGGTGGCTCTGCCTGCCAATAAAAAACCGTCGCGGGGGTCTGCCGCGACGGTTTGGGCATTGCCGGCGAACACCACCAAGGCGGTGGGTTTATACCAGTTCTTTCTTCGCACCGATCAGAGTACGCAATCGTTCGGCCAACAGATTGGCATCGAACGGCTTCTTGAACGTCTCGTTGATCGCAGACCGATCGAAACTCATTGGATTGCCATCGTCGGGCAGCAAGGCAATGAGAATCGTTTCACTAAAGTCGACGTTCTTGCGCAGGTTCTGGCAAATCTGGAGCGATTCGACCTTGCCGATCGAGAAATCCACGATGATGCAGTCTGGATGGAAGCTTTCGGCTTGTATGCCGGCTTCAAATCCGCTGGCTGCTACCGCCACTTTGAACTTGCGTTCGAGTGGCAGCTCTCGCTTCAAATTCTCGATCAAGATCTGATCCTGGGCCACAATCAAGACCTTGGCCATGGCCTCGTCTTCGAGGTCACCCAAAGGCATGCCGTGTTCTTTCAGGAATTTGATCAAGTATTCTCGAGGAATGCGCCGGTCTTGGGATCCCGGAATACGGTACCCCTTGAGCCGACCCGAATCGAACCATTTGCTGACGGTGCGCGGCGCCACTTTACAGATCTTCGCGACCTGTCCCGTTGTGAAGACCTTCATCTCAGGCTCTCCATTTATCGCTCAATTAGTGTCTATCAATGTCCTGTCGGGCGTCCGACCGGACATTCGCCCTGGGTTCGTGTTGCTCGCGGGGGAGCTCCGGATGCGGGGTCCGGGAAAACACAAACCGCTGGGTCAGGGCATTACTTGCTTCTGGTGGCTAAGGTCAGTTCCTTCTGATCCGCGCCTCATAGTGGACATCGGCCAGCCGAATCGTGGAGGATTGGTCAAAATCCACAGGATGGCAAAGTTCGCGTTTAACCGTACAGGGCGAACCATCCTCACGATGCAGTCAATCGATGCTGGGTACTACGGCGAGTAATGAGGCAGGAGGAGAGCGTGCGGAAAGTCCGGACCATCGGGCCAACGGCCACGGACTTGTGCGAGGCGTGCGGTATCATCCGAAGGCGTGCTAGCACGGATCGAAAGTTCGCTCCGTGCACGAGCGACGGATCAGACGCCCCTTGGCAGGTTCCCCCCTTGGATGGCTTGAGTCGTGCGAAGCTCACATGTTGTTCATCTGAACTCCGAGGAACAAACCCTCCGCATGTTAGTTTCGATTCCGCTGGCAGTGTTTCTTTAGAATCTTTCGCGCGTTGTAGCGGTCGGTCCAGCAAAGCAAAGATTTCGCACCCTGCACGGCGTACCTGTTAGCCTCGAAAACTTGCGTCGCGCCGGGACTGTCGGTGACGTAGACAGTAGCGACGGGAGAGCGTACGGATACTCGGTGTCCCGCGAATTAAACGGTGCGGCCCACGCTCCGGCGAGCGGGGCGACGTCGGAGCGGCGGGTCAGTCCGGAGGTGCCGGTTATTCCGGCGGTGCGTCCTTTCATGGTGAACAGGGCGCACCCTTCCGATGAAGAGAAAGATTCGTGAAGTGCGGTTTTTGGCATTCCTGATGATCGGCGGTTTTACAACTGCTAAGGAAATAACGTCTCCATGACCATTCTCCCCTGGAGGAGAAAGGAAAAGGTTGCAGTTATTTCTTCGGCGCTCTTCCGGAGGATTCGCGCGGTGCTGCTCGTTCGCATCCCACCATTCGCGCTCGCCGTGCTGCTGTGCGCGTCCCTCTGGCGCGCTGGACTGGCGCAGGAGCTCGGGACGGCCGATGGGGGCGTCGTTGAATCGTGGGGGTGGCTTCCTCCGCCGCAGCCGCCGATCCCGGGCCCAGGCTGGTTCTCGGACGATCCTCGTCAGCCGCCGCCCGAAGGCCTGGTAGGGGACCCCACCGGTTGGGCGCCAGCCACTCCCTTCGCG
>JBFWYF010000883.1:0-3534 GCA_050186685.1 Pirellulaceae bacterium | reverse complement strand
GACGTGTGCGTCTTCGGCGGCGAACAGTAGTTCCAAGGTGCGCCCCAACGGTGTGTTCGAGCGCTGCTTCAACCGGGACAGCAGGGGCGGCCGTAACTGCAACCGCTGCCCGAGCATCCCGGTGAGATACGTTTCGATCAGCGGCGGATAGTCGCCGCTCTCAGCCCGAGCCTGCGCGACCGAGTAGTACGCGCGCCACCACTGATCGAGCAATCGACCCACGTTGCGCGGAGGCAGACTCTGTGGCTGGACGACCGCCGTTACCGGCGCAGGAGTTCGAATCGTCAGCTGCAACGGCTCGGTTCCCTGGAACAGGAACAGGACGGTCCGCGCGCCAGTCGCACCGGCCGCTTCACCCGAGTCACCGAGCAACCGGGCCAGCCGCCCGGCAGTGAACACAGGATAAAAAACGCGCCCATTCGGTTCATCGATCGCGAACTCCACGGGCTCACCCTGCGGCGCGGGAGAGACAGGAAACGACACTGCGGCGACGCCAAAGGGACGGCCGACTGCCGCCTGGGCATCGACCGCCTGGGCCATGGCCGTCCCGGCCGCCCCGCACACCAGCCAACCGGCACAGAGACATGCCAGCTGCAAGCCAAAGGTAAGTTGCTTTCGTGACGGTTTACTGGTCATGCTCGTCCATCCTGTTGACTCACGGAGAGTGGCCCGCCGGGCCCCGCTCCACTCCATTCCAACTCTCCGCTCGGGCCGAGCGGACCACACGAAGCGTGGTCCACCTGATGAGGCATTGCAGGTCGTCATCCACCCGCGAGCACACGCACCGGCTCGAACACTCCGCCCAGTATGTCGGCACTGGGCCAACCGAGCCAGCCGGTTAACACCGAAGCATAAACCTGGCGGAAGTCGGTCTGGAAACGCAGGTCGCCATCCGTGAGGTCGTCGAGCGACGGGTGTGGTGTGAGGAGCCCCCCGCGCGCCGGCGCTCCGGCAAGAAACATGGGAGCAGCCGCACCATGGTCCGTCCCCTCGCTGGCATTCTCGGCCACACGCCGGCCGAATTCGCTAAAGGCCATCGCCAGCACACGGCGTGCCTCGCCGTGCTGAGCGATGTCCTCCAGGAAGGCTTTCATCGCACCGCTGAACTGCTGCAACAATGCCGCGTGTGCAGCGGGCTGCTGCGAGTGCGTATCGAATCCATCGAGCTCGACGTAGTACACGCGCGTTTTCAGCCCGGCAGCGATCAGCTGCGCGACCAGTTTCAACTTGCGGGCCAGCTCGTTGTCGGGATAGGCCACCGGTGAGGCCGCGTCTCGCAGGACGGCGGCAATTCGTTCGCTGGCCGAGAGCGCCGACGTCGTCGTGGAACGGACGAACCCCAGGAGCTCGTCGCCCGGGCTCGCGGTCGTTCCAGCCAGGTCGCGGATCGCAGCCTGCAGCCGCTCGTTGCCATCGCCCTGCAGCCGAAAGCGATCGGGCGAGGCCAAGGATGGCGTGCTTACGTTGGCAGCAGCCAGTGCCAGCGGCTGCTTCTCGGGACCCACGTGCAGGCCGGGCGAATCGGACGGCGCCAGATGCTGCGTCGCATCGAGGTACCGGCCGAGCCATCCCGTTGTCCGCGCGCTGCCGGTCTTCCGCTGGCAGGTGTGCCAGATGTCCATCGACTCGAAGTGCGAACGGTTCGGTTCCGGATAGCCGACACCTTGCACCACGGCGAGTTGGCCAGCTTCCAGCAAATCGGCCAGCCCCCGAGCGGCCGGATGAAAACCAAGCTCGCCATCGATCTTGAGCACCTGGTCGGCCGGGATGGCGAGTTTGGGGCGTGCGCGCCGATACGCATCGTGCCGAAACGGCACGATCGTGTTCAAGCCGTCGTTGCCGCCTGTCAGTTGGATGACGACCAGCACCGTGTCGCGTGGCGTGCCCGACTCCGCGGCGGCAGCAACCTGCCAGAAATGCGGCACGGCGCCACTCAGCGAGAGCACCGCCGAACCACCCGACAAGGCGGCCAGAAAATCGCGGCGACGGATCGAAGGTAGATGAGACATGGCTTCCTCACGCTAACTGGAATTCGGGCATCGCGGCGAGTGCATGCACGGCCTGGGCGATGGCCCGCGACCGTTCGATGTTCTGGCCGGCCAGTCGGACAAGTTCCTGGCGCGCCGGTTCCGACAGGGGGACGGCCAGCGTCAGCTCGGCAATCCGGTCGACAATCTCGGACGGCGACGCGGATCCCTGCTCGGCCAGATACTCGGCGAGACTCCGTCCGCCGTACCGCGTGTGTTCGTCATTCAGCAAACGTCCGATCATGTTGGCCCGGCCCAGGATAGTCGAGGCATTGATCCAGGCACGGCCCCCATCCCAGCCTTTCACGTTGGGCGGATACAGCAGGCCTTGACCATTCAGCTGCAATTCCTCGGACAGGCGGAATGTGTCGGTCGACGCCTGCAGCGATCGCAGCAGACCGAAGGCCAGATCGACGGGCGAACGAATCTTCCTCGCCTGCACCTGGGCATCGTAGAACAAACGGCTGGTCAGGATCCGCTTCACCACCGGCGCGATATGCCAGGCGTGCTCCCGCAGCTCGTCCGCCAACGGCTTGAGCAATTCCGCAGGCGGAGCCGGCTCGTCACAGACGAACTGCCGGAACAGCTTGCCGACGATGAACTGAGCCGCGGACGGTTGATCGACCACCCAGTCGATCGCCGATCCGTCGGGATAGGGATCGCGCCGGCCGAAAATCGTTTTATCTCCCGAGTCGTGTTGGAAGCGATTGAAACGGAACTGCCCCGACTTGACTTCCCAACCGGTAAAGCAGCGTGCGAGCTCCTGGATATCCTTTTCCTGATAGTTGCCTTCGCCCAGGCAGAACAACTCCATCAGTTCGCGGGCATAGTTCTCGTTGGGATGCGCTTTGCGGTTCGACGCGGAATCCAGGTAGAGCAGCATCGCTGGATCGCGCGAGATGGCCTGGGTGAAGTCGCGGAAGTTGCCGAGAGCGTGCTGCCGCAGCAGCCGATTCTGGTCGAAGACCAACTGCGGGTCCGTCACTTTGTCGGCACTGGTGGCAAAGTGTCCATGCCAGAACAGCGTCATGCGCTCGTACAGCGGATGTGGGGTCACCAGCAAGACGTAGGCCCACCAGGCCGAGAGCTGGCTTGCCTTGCCGGTCGCGAGAACGGATCGAGCGAGTTCGGCACACCCGTCGGGCAACAGGTCGGCCGTTGCCGGGGGGCTCAACAATTGTTCGACGGTGGCCGCCGGGCCGGCTTCGACCGCGGCTGCCAGCTGCGGAGCAGTAGCGCCGAACGCAGCCCTCCGATACAGATGCGCGGCGGCGGTCCGATTCCACGGTCCGTCACGCCCCGGCACGAACGGCTGCCACGCCCATCCGACATCCACCTGTTCCAGTCCGGCCATCGAGGACACTCCTTAAGCTGCCGTCGAATCCTGGAGATTGCCCAGGATATTTCCCGCAGAGCCCGCTGAGAACGCAGGGGCTGCAAGCGCTGCGGCTCTCGTCTTTCGCGGCCCCAGCGGCCTCTGCGGGATATCATGCGTCCCCTCTCGCGG
>JBFWYF010000882.1:0-3538 GCA_050186685.1 Pirellulaceae bacterium | reverse complement strand
CAGCGACGCCATCTATGTCCGACGCCGAGCGCAGGGCACCTGGCAGCCGCCGGAACAGGTCAGCGAAGCGCGGGGCGATCACTACCGCTCGGCCGTCAGTTACGACGCTTCCGGCGCCCTCTGGGTCAGTTTTGCGGCACAAGTCGAAGGCAACTGGGATCTGTACGCTCGCCGCCGGACGAGTGAGGGCTGGGAGTCGGCGATCCGTCTGACGACCCATGCACAACCGGACATGCAGCACGTGATGGTCGCTGACCGCGCAGGTGGCGTCTGGGTCGTCTGGCAGGGGTTTCGCGACGGCCAGAGCGACATCCTGGCGCGACGCTGGACTGGACGCCGCTGGGAGGGAGAGCAGCGGATCAGTGAATCGTCCGCCAACGACTGGCATCCGGCGGCCGCGCCGTTGGCCGGCGGCGGCATCGCCGTCGCCTGGGATACGTATGAACAAGGTGACTATGACATTCGTTGCCGTACCTGCCAGCCGGACGGGACGGCCTGGGGCCCCGTCGTTTCGGTCACGCGAGCCGAGACAATGGAGGCACGTCCTTCGATCGCTGCCGACCTGAGCGGCCGGCTGTGGATCGCGTATGACACGGCTGGGCCGTATTGGGGAAAGGACACGGGCTTCATGCTCGAGCTGGCACGGGCTCCTCAGGGAACTCGGTTATATGAAGGGCGCGGCGTCGCGGTGTCCGTGGTCGAAGCAGGTACGAACCGGGTTCAAGTGCCCGCCCAATCCGAAGTCCGGTTCGATTCCTTTCAACGGTCGCTCCATGAGCAGCCGGAGTACCCGCAACTCGTGGCCGACCCACGTGGAGGCCTGTGGCTGATCATGCGGCGCCGAGCGATGCTCAGCATTTCGCGTCGAGGCGTGGGCCGCATGTTCGGCTGGGATGTGCTGATCAGCCGCTTCGACCCGCACACTCAGCGGTGGAGCGAACCGTCGATTGCCGCGGATTCCCTGGGCCGGCTGGATTCGCCCAGCGGAGTGGCCGCCGGCCTTGATGCCCTGTGGTTTGCGTGGAGCAACGATCATCGGACGTACGCCACGAATCGACCGGATCGATCCAGTATTTTCGCGGGCACTCTGCCGCTGCCGGCTGGATCGACAGCCGATGTGTCGGGGGTGCCGTTGTCGGATCCTCCGAAGCCGGGCGTGACGTCGCCTCCAGCCCATCCCCGCGAAGCCGACGACGTCGCGCGATTGCGTCAGCACGTGCTGCGGGTAGGCAGCAAGACCTATCGCATCTATCGCGGCGACATGCACCGGCACACGGAGACGTCGAGCGATGGGGGCGGTGATGGTTCCATGCTGGACGTCTATCGCTATGCGCTCGACGCCGCCGCGATGGATTTCCTGCTGGTGACTGACCACCACGACGGCGGTCGCGAATACGATTGGTGGAGACGCGAGAAATTCAACGACCTGTTCCGCGTGGGGGATGCCTTCGTCGGGCTGTTCGGCTACGAGCGGAGCCTGAGCTATCCCAACGGCCATCGCAACGTATTCTTTACGTCACGCGGTCATCGTCCCTTAGCGAACCTGCCCCAGGAAAACGGGCGTGACCCTGTCGGTTCGGGCACCTTTCTCTACCCGCACCTCCGTGAACGGGGCGGCATCTGCTTCAGCCATACCAGCGCGACCGGTATGGGAACCGATTGGCGAGATAATGATCCCGAACTGGAACCGCTGGTCGAGATCTTCCAAGGCGACCGCACCAATTATGAAAAACTCGATGCCCCTTGGTCCGCTACCGCCGGGGCTCCCGGGACGCAGGAGGGTGGGTTTGAGCCGCTCGGTTATGTCAACCTCGCGCTCGCCAAGGGATATAAGCTGGGCTTTCAAGCTTCGAGCGACCATTTGAGCACTCACCTCAGTTATTCCTGTATCCTCGCCGAACGGAACACGCGCGAAGCGCTGATGGAGGCCATGAAACAGCGGCACGCCTACGCCGCGACCGACAACATTCTGTTAGACGTGCGCAGTAGCGGCCAGGACGGCGAGCACATCATGGGAGATATCTTCCCCTCGACGGGGCCACCTCGCCTGCGGGTTCACGCGGTCGGGACCGGCCCGTTGGCGGAAGTCGTCGTCGTCAAGGACGATCGCGTCGTCTATTCCCTGCAACCGCCCGGAAATGAAGTGCGATTCGAGTTCGTCGATATGGAGGCTCGGCCGGGTACCGAAAGCTACTACTACGTGCGCGTGGTCCAGGCAGATCGACAAATCGCTTGGGCATCACCCATGTGGATCACACGGAATGCTTCCTCGAATTAGGACGAAAGCCGGGGAGCCGCGATCCATCCGTTTGACCTGTAGCCGCGGCAAACGGCTGCGATTCAACTCTGTGGGAATGCATTGACTCGACCAGCAGTCTGCGCAGGCGAGGACGAAACGCAGGAGTGGGAAGTTGCTCGAAAAATCGCTGCACCTCGATGCTCGCCTCCCGCCGCCCGCCCGACGCCTGAGCCAACTGGTCGGTCAGCTGGCTGGACTCAACCGCCACCAAACCCTGCAAGTGATCCACGAGCGGCATGTCCGCGTGAACGGAGTCGTGGTGACGCGGCCGCAGTTGGTTCTGGAGCCTGGCGACCACCTGCAGATCGCATGGGATCCGGCCATGTTCCAGTCTGCTCCGCCGGCATCCCCTGTTTCGCAGTCGCTCGAGATCGTGTTCGAGGATGAGCACCTGGTCGTTGTTGGCAAGCCTCCGGCGTTGCTGACCGTTCCTACACGTCATCGCGAGCGGACGACGCTGATCTCCCTCCTGGAAAAGCGACTACAGGCCGCCCGTCCCGGTCAGCGAGCTTACTGCGTTCATCGACTCGATCGGGGCGTATCGGGGTTGCTCGTGTTCGGCAAACGTCTGGAAATCGCGGCAGCGATTCGCGACCAGTTCGAAGCCCGGAAGCCGGAGCGCCGATACGTGGCGATCGTGGCGGGGCGCGTCGCAAAGCCGCGCGGCACGTTTCGTACTTACCTGGCCACCGATGCGGACTTGAATCGTTTCTCGACGCAGGACGCCAGTCAAGGTGAACTGGCCGTCACGCATTACCAGGTGACTCGTCGCTGCGCGAATGCGACGGTAGTCGAAGTGACGCTGGAGACCGGCCGACGCAACCAGATTCGCGTGCATTTTGCCGAGTCAGGGCATCCCGTGCTGGGCGATCCGCGCTACGGGAATCGCGCGGCTCCGCAAGTGGCGTGGCCGCACCGGCGTCTGGCGCTGCACGCCGCTACGCTGGGGTTTCGGCATCCGGTCGACGGACGCTCGCTCCGCTTCCGCTCGCCCCTCCCCCCGGAAATGAGCGAGTTCCTGGGCTCTGTTCGAAGCCCACATGACTGACCGCGACGCGGTTTTCGGACCGACCACTAGCTTTCCACGGGACGCCGCATGACCTGAGCCCGCGGGTATTCGACGCCGGCGTGTTGCGTATTACCAAAAAGGGCACTGATCACGGCTCCCAGAACGAGCCCGAATACCGTCGGAGCGGCTACGGCCAGCATGACGGACGGGGTACGGGGATTGCCGAGCGA
>JBFWYF010000881.1:0-3540 GCA_050186685.1 Pirellulaceae bacterium | reverse complement strand
GATGTGGACAACCACGCAATCAACACGGTTCCGAAAGAAACCTTGATCCGTATTACCAAAGCCGAAGACGGCGGGCTCGGCGGCGTGGGGGTTTGGAAACCGGCGCAGTCCGGCTACAGCCCCGGAGACCAAACGCCTCAGAACGACCAATACCTGATCGGCGGCTACGTCACGGTGAAGACCTGAGCAACCCCTGATCGGGCAAGCCGCGAATCCGTTTCATTGCGTACGACCGGAGAACCAAGTCGATGCCGGATGCCACCCCAAAAATTCACCCTGCCGCACGCGAGATTTTGCCCGACGACCCCATGGAGATGACCGGCTTTGAAGTGCCGGGCGATCCGGATCTGATGCTTCGGCTGCTGGTGGAAGAGTACGCCCGTATCGGCTGGACCGCCGAGGCGATCATGCAACTGGCGCGTGATCCAAACTACCAGGCGTTTCACGGCCTGTGGCGAAACTTCGGCGAACAGAGGCTGCGCGATCGCGTTGAGCAGGTGCTGTCGCGCTGCGGCGTGATGCGCGTCAGCACGACGGAAGCCGAGCCGACGCCGCCTTTGGTGCAACTCGAACTCAACGCGGAAGGAGCCTGACATGGCGAGCGTTTACAACTGGCAGATCGGCCGCGAGATGAGTTACCCGCACGAGGAACGCCATCCGCAGTGGCAGTTCGCCTTCGTCTTCAATCCCAACCGCTGCATCGGTTGCCAAACCTGCACCATGGCTTGCAAGAGCACCTGGACGTTCTCCAAAGGGCAGGAGCTGATGTGGTGGAACAACGTGGAGAGCAAGCCGTACGGCGGATATCCGCAGCACTGGGACGCGAAGCTACTCGGCATGCTGGAGGAGGCCAACCCCGGCGGCCAGGTGTGGGACGCGCGGCAGAAAGACCCGGAAACGAAGCCATACGGGACTTTCGACGGGATGACCATTTTTGAAGCTGCCGAAAAACATCCTCGTCCGGAATATGGCCCGCAACAGGCGCTGGGCTATCTGCCCACCGACGACGAGTGGCGTTCGCCGAACATCCATGAGGACACGGCCACCGGCGACCATTTCCAGCAAAAGGGCAAAGAGGAATACGGCGGCGAGGCTGCGTTGCCGGAACATAAAGTCTGGTTCTTCCATCTGGCCCGCATTTGCAATCACTGCACCTATCCCGGTTGCCTGGCGTCGTGTCCGCGGAATGCGATCTATAAACGCCCCGAAGACGGCGTGGTGTTGATCGATCAGAGCCGTTGCCGCGGCTACCGCAAGTGCGTTGAGGGCTGTCCCTACAAGAAGGCCATGTATCGTCCCACGACCCGCACGAGTGAAAAGTGCATCGCCTGTTATCCGCGACTTGAAGGAAAAGACGAAACGATCAGCCCCACCGGCGCACCTGCTGAAACACGCTGCATGGCGGCCTGCGTCGGCAAGATTCGCCTGCAAGGGCTGGTGCAAATCGACGAACAGGGCGGCTGGGCGGAAGACCCGCAAAACCCGCTGTACTACTTGGTTCGCGAGCGGCAAATTGCCTTGCCCTTGTATCCGCAATTTGGAACCGAGCCGAACGGTTTCTACATTCCGCCCCGCTGGGTGAACCGCGGGTATTTGATGCAAATGTTCGGCCCGGGCGTGGACGCGGCAATCGAGCAGTACAGTTGTCCCGACCGCGAATTGCTCGCCGTCTTGCAGTTGTTTCGCGCCAGTCAGCAGATCATCTTCCGGTTCGAAATCGAGCAAGGGCCAAAAATCGGCGAGATCGAAGTCACCATGCCCGACGGCAAGAGCAAGACTCAGGAGCTGTTCAACGACACGGTCATCGGCTTCAACAAACTCGGCGAAGAGGTCGTCCGCGTGACGGTCGAGGAACCGACGTTCGAACGCCCCGCGGAACTGCACGTCAATTCGATTTGAGTCGCCGTTGAGTGCGCTGGCAGCGAAGCAACATCCGGATATGGGACACGAAGCTCGAAAGATCGATGATGCCAACAACCGAGAATCACCTCATTTCCGACCCCGCGCTGCTACTGGCGCGGCAGTCGCTCTATCGCTTCCTGGCCCTGTCGCTGGTCGATCCCCGCAATGGTTCGTGGGCGGCGCTCGACGCGCTGCGCGATAATCCGCTGCTCCCCGACGCAGCAGCCTTGATCCGCGAGACGCCGCGAGCGCAACCGGCCACGCTCGGCCTCGGCGAGCGGCCGCTCGAAGCGCTCGCTCCGGCAAATGTTCTCTCCCGCCTGCCCGCGTCGGAAGCAGAATTGAACGCGGAATACGAGGCGACGTTCGGTCTGTTGGTCACCGGCGCCTGCCCTCCGTATGAAGTGGAGTACATCTCGGAGAGGTTTACATTCCAGCGGAGCAACACGTTAGCCGACATTGCCGGCTTTTACCGCGCGTTTGGATTTACGGTCAGCAGCCGCCATCCTGAACGTCCCGACCATATCGTCCTGGAGTTAGAATTCATGTCGCTGCTGGTTGGCCTCCACGGGCGCGCAACGGAGGACGCGTCGCCGCTGGGCCGGGAAAAAGAACTGGTGTGCCGTGATGCTCAAGCGCGCTTCCTGGACCAGCACCTTGCCTGGTGGACGCCGGCACTGGCTCGCCTGTTGTCGCGTGAAAACCCCCGCGGTTACTTCGCCGCGGTAGGAGATTTGCTCTCGGCATTCATCCCTGCCGAACGCGGTTTGCTTGAAGTCGAAACTCCGCAGATGGCCGCGGAGCCCAAGCCAAGCACAATCGAACGGCCCGAGGCGTGTGAAGGATGCGCCTTGGTCTAGGCGCTCTCTAATCGCACGCACTACAGGTCTTCGGTCCAGATGATTTGATGGCAATGCGTGCGCCAGGTCACGAATTGACGACTCCTCACGACCACTCAGGGCGCCGTCACGAGTCTCGACCGTCACCTGTACCACCTTCGAACGCGGCCGTCGCTTCAGCATCGGATGGCGATCCGCCCCCGGTGCCGGCAGACGACCCTGAACCGTCCCCCATCGGTCCTAACGATACACAATTAAAATCGCAGGACAAAACTGCGGAAATGCAAGCCATCGTAAGATCAGTATGGATTGACATCGTCTTTGCGGCCGATATATTCGAATAATCGAATGTCCGAATCTGGGAGGTCCCACATGGCAGATTCATTGAATCCCAAGCACGCTGCAGAATTGCTTAAGGCGTTTTCGCACCCGACTCGGCTTGCCATTCTTCAAGAACTGGTTGCCGGGCCAAAGTGCGTCACCGACATGGAAGAATTGCTGCCGGCCCGGCAGGCGAATATCTCGCAGCACCTGGCCGTGCTCCGCCACGCCAAGCTGGTGGACTATGCCCAGGATGGCGCGCTTCGATGTTATTACCTGTGCCGTCCACGGTTAGTGGAAGACATGCTCGCTCTCGTCGGCCGAGGCGATCCCGTCGTGACGCGGACGCCCGAAGAGATTCAGGCCGACAAGGAGAGGCTGGCGAAGGCGATCAGTGAAAGCACGCCCGCAGCAAAACCAGCCAGTCGCCGTAAAGTGGTTTCACGATGAATGAACGCATCTATCTCGACTACAACGC
>JBFWYF010000880.1:0-3540 GCA_050186685.1 Pirellulaceae bacterium | reverse complement strand
TACCTCATATTTCAGGAGTTCCAACATCGATGTCCAGGTTTCCGAAGCGAGCCTTCACGCTCGTGGAATTGCTCGTGGTGATTGCGATCATCGGCGTCCTCGTTTCTTTACTGTTGCCTGCCGTCCAGGCCGCTCGCGAGGCGGCTCGCCGCATGCAATGTACGAACCACCTCAAGCAATTGGCGCTGGCGTGCCACAACTACCATGACGTGCACCGGGGCTTCCCCCACAACAACCCGCAGGTGCTGCGCGGCGACGGCAAACGCTATGTCCAAGGGCCGTGGACCTTAGCGTTGTTGCCGTTCCTCGAACAGAACTCGCTGTACGATCAGTGGAACCATAACCTCGGGTTTGGCGAGGGCACGAACCGGACGCTGGTGTCACAGCCGGTTTCCGTCTATCGCTGCCCTTCCACGCCCGGACCCGCGGTGGCATCATTTGCCGGGATCCCCGCGAGCTCGACGTTCACCGCGGACCGAGACGCGATCGGCGCCGGGGTGCGCTATCCAGCCACCGCGGTCGACTACCATCCGCCCATCAGTGCGCACACTCCTCCCATGGATAGCAGCGCGACCACGTCCCCACGGGTGCCGTCTGTATTTCCCCAACTGTCGGCGACGGGTTTGCGCGACATCCTGGACGGCACGTCGAACACCCTGTTGTTCGGCGAAGTGGCAGGTTATCCGTCGCGGTACAACCGGCGGACCAGCGTGGGAGATAACGCACCGATCTTTGGACACCTCGGCGGTTGGTGTCGGATACTGACCATCAAGTCCAATCCGGGCGGCGACGTGCTGTACGGAGGCAATTGCCTGGTGAACTGTACGAACTATGCCGGCACGAATCTGTATTCCTTTCACGCCGGTGGCGTGAACATCGCACTGGCGGATGGCTCGGTGCGGTTCCTGTCGGAAGCCGTCAGCATGGATACCGTGTTTCGGTTGATGGCCATCCAGGATGGTTTGACCGTCCCGGAATTCTGATGCCAGCCCCTTCTGAAATCGTTCGCGTCGGACCGGATTCATTTCATTGCAGGATCACCCTCTATGAACCTTTCGCCGTGGATCGCCTGTGCCCTGGTATTGTCCGCTACACCGGACCACTGGCCTGACTTTTTGGGACGGCAGCGATCGGACATTGCGTCGTCGTCGCTGCCCGTGACTTGGACGCCCGCCGATGTGGCCTGGTCGTGTCCGCTGCCCGGGCATGGCCAGTCGAGTCCCGTGATCTGGGGCGACGCCGTGTATGTGACCTCGGTCGAAGGACCGCTGAAGGACGAACTGATCGTGACGGCCGTGGGACTGGCGGATGGGCGGGTGCGCTGGCAGAAATCGTTTCCGACGAGCGACCCGGTCAAGAATGGCACGTTCGTCAGTCGTGCGGCGCCAACTCCGCTGGTGGACGCCGCGGGCGTGGTGGCCTTCTTTGAGAGCGGGGATGCTGTGGCGCTCGATCACCAAGGCGCGGTGCGCTGGCAGCGGTCCCTGTCGCGGGATTACGGCAAGTTTCAGAACGAGTACGGATTGGGGGCGTCGCCGCTGCAGACGGCCGAACTCGTGGTGATCCTGATCGACCATCCGGGTCCGTCGTACGTCGTGGCTCTGCATAAGTCCGACGGTACCGTGGCGTGGCGCACGGAGCGTAAGGGCCGCGCCAGCTGGAGTTCGCCCATGTGGATCGAGCTCGCCGGGCGCCGGCAGCTGTTGTGCAGTTCGGCTGGTTCGATCGACGGTTACGATCCCGCGAACGGCCGGCTGCTCTGGTCGTATGAGCCGGTGAGGGGCAATCGGATCTGCAGTCCATGGGTGTTTGGCTCGGGGCTCTTCCTGGTGGGCGCTCAGACAAGCCGCGAGTTTCCGGACGAGAATTCCGTGAAGCAATCGAATTTCGCGATGCGGGTGACGCCTGACGGGGACGGATGGCGACCGCAGATCGTGTGGCGCACCGAAGAGGCTTCCCCGGGGATGGCGTCACCCATGGTGCATGCCGGGTGTGCTTACTGGATTAATCGAACCGGAGTGGTGTTCTGTTACGACGCCGAGACCGGCACGAAGCACTATGCCGAGCGGGTGAAGCAGGCGCCGTGGGCCACGCCGCTGGGCGTGGGAAACCGCCTGTACTTGTTTGGCAAAGACGGCCTGGCCACGGTGCTGGAAGCGGGGCCGCAGTTCAAGGTCCTGGCCGAGAACTGGCTGTGGGATCCAGATGCGGTGCAGGCCGATCCGTCGATCGTCGAGCGTGAAACGGATCCGCGGCGTCGAGCCGGCGCGGCGATGCACGCCAAGCCGGAGGTATACGGCATCGCGGCGGTCACCGGCACCCTGGTGGCGCGCACGGGAGATCGGCTCTATGCGGTGCGCGGCCGCGCCGAGCTTGGCCCGCCGGGTCGCGGCGAATTTGGGCCCCGCGCGGACTGAGCGGACCACACGAGCGGACCACCCTACAAATCCACACCGTTGCCGTGAACCTTCAGCTTGACACTTCCGTAATGTGCGTTGATAATCTGGCTCCTGGTCGGACCGCTAAGCTTTATCACGAGTCGCATCGCCGCTCGGCGTCGGTGTGTTTCGTTCGCTTGGCGATTCTCATGTTTTGCCGCCGTATCACGTCGATATCCAGCCTGTGCCTGTTGAGCGTCTATGCGTTCACGGTGGTGCCGGGTGTCGGTTTACACTGGGCGGTGGGTTGCGGCCATGGGCACGTGGACCCCGACCTTTGTCTGGCGACGGCGGCGGATTCGCGCTGTCTCCCGGCGCGTCCTTGCGGCGGTTGTATCGTCCACCGCGCGTCGAGCGATCACCACGATAGTCATCGGCACGAGGTACCTGCGCTCCGAGATCCGCAGGCGCCTGAGCGACCCGCCTCCTGGATTGCGGCCTCGCCACCGCAGCTGAGGTCGGGTGCCCCGGCGGGCGAAATCGGTTCCCACTGTGCCATCTGCCAGTTCTTTGCGCAAGCGGGAGGAGCAGCTGGCGCGGTTCACGTGACGCGGACGGTGCCGTTGACGGGCCACGTCGCTGCGGTATCGATCGCACTCTCTGTTACGGCTCGCCGGGACCTGCCTCCCGTGCGCGGGCCTCCCGGGTTGGAACTCGGTTAAGCCGTCCGGCGCGTACGGATGGCTGACCATGCTCAGATCGAGCGTCGCGGGGCGCGGCGTTCGACCCCTGCGCTGACACGTCTACGAAGGAATCTCCGTCTGCGTGCAGCGCCAGAGATAGCATAGCGGTCCGACCAACCCATGTGCTCTGTCGCTGCCGCAGCGGAGACTTTTTTGTTTTGGCGTGGATGTGTCCAAAACAGAACTCCCCTGCCCTGCCGCGATTGTTCGGCGGTGCCGGACATCTCGGCGGATTAAATCATCGAAGAAATGCTCACTCGTGGGTACCCCGCGAGGTCTGCATCGCGTCGGGAGGAACCCGGCGCGCCTAGGAAAGGTTGGAAATGGCGACCGCCAACCACCGGTAAAAAGGGTGCCAGCTAATTTGCCTGGCGTGTGCCGGGACCTTTTGAGTCTGTTTTTCGTATTTCTCCAGAGGA
>JBFWYF010000879.1:0-3541 GCA_050186685.1 Pirellulaceae bacterium | reverse complement strand
CTAATCCCATCGTCGAGGATCCCGTCGGATCAGCCCTCGGTCGACCGGCGGGGGGCGGGATTATAGTCGGGATACCTATAGTTGGACAGGTTGATTCGTCGATACCTACTGAGTACCTAACTGGCAGAAATACAACAGGTTAAGTAAAGCGGGAGAAGGCACGCGCTCCGCTGGCTCCCGGTAAAACAGCGAAGGCGTGCCCCCCAGGCAGGTAACTGTGGACCAGGAAAAGTGTGCGAGCCCCTGCAAGCATAATAGCGATGCAGGCAGCGAAAGCATTGCGGAGTTGCGGCAGCAGGTGGCCCAGTTGCAGGATCAGTTGCTCCAGGCGCAAAAGTTATCGGCACTGGGCGAACTCGTGAGCACTACCACCCACGAGTTCAACAATGTGCTGACGACCATCATCAATTACGCGAAGATGGGGATACGCCACCGCGACGAGCCGACGCGGAACAAGGCCTTCGACAAGATTCTGGCCGCTGGCGAGCGGGCGGCGAAGATCACGAACGCCGTGCTGGGCATGGCCCGCAACCGCTCGGATTCGTTCGAGCCGACCGAGCTGGCCGGAATTATCCGCGAAACGCTGATTCTGCTTGAGCGAGAGTTCGCCAAATACCGGATTCGCTTGGAGCTTCATCTGGCCGAGGTCCCGCCGGTTCTGGCCAATGGAAACCAGATCCAGCAGGTGCTCTTGAACCTGCTCATCAACGCTCGACAGGCCATGCCTCAGGGTGGGCAGCTGACCATCCGGCTGGAGCATGATCCGGCGCAGGAGATGGTCGACATGGTGGTCCGGGATTCGGGTGTGGGCATTCCGGCCGACAAGTTACGTCAGATCTTTGATCCGTTCTTCACCACGAAACGGGGGCCGGACGACACGGGCAAGGGAGGAACGGGGCTCGGGTTATCGTGTTGCCGCCAAATTGTGGAGTCGCACCGGGGGCGGATTCGCGTGGAAAGCACCATCGGCAAGGGGACCGCGTTCACGATTCGGCTGCCCACGGCCAAGTCACGGGCTTCGATGCGTCCGCTGGCGCCCACCGACGCCGGTGCGTGACGCGGCGGCGATTCCAGTATCGGGATGCCCCAGGTGGGCTGTGGCAGGTGGACTAAGGTGAGACACGGCCCATGTCCATACACTGGGCGACGGTCACCAGCGCCTCCCCGATTGACCAATGTAGTACGCTGTCGGCCAGCGAATCGAGCGGGGTGGGATCGCGGTTGATAATCACGAGGCGGGCACCCTGCTCCCGGGCGAGCATCGGCAGGGATGCAGCGGGCTGGACGACCAGCGACGAGCCGAGTGCCAGGAACAGATCGGCGTCCCGGGACCACTGCACGGCCGTTTCCAGGACGTCGGTGGGCAGCGACTGGCCGAACGAAACCGTCGCGTGTTTCAGCAATCCGCCGCAGCCGGGGCACGGGGGCGGCTGGCACTCGGCCAGAAATCTCGTCACCATCGCGTCGGCATCGTAACGGGCGGAACACGACAGGCACGCGACTTGTCGGGCAGTACCGTGAAGTTCGAGCAATCGGGCGGTACCGGCCAGCTGATGCAGACCATCGATGTTCTGGGTGATGACGCCGCGGAGCCGCCCGGCCTGCTCCCATCGGGCCAGAGTGCGATGGCCGGCATTCGGTGTGGCGGCGATAAAATCCCGATGGCTGACGGCCTTTTGGCGCCAGTATTCCTGCCTGGCGGCGGCGCTGCGGAGGAACTCGTCGTAGTACACGGGCTGGGATGTCGCCCAGATTCCGCCGGGGGAGCGAAAGTCGGGAATGCCGCTTTCCGTGCTGATGCCGGCTCCCGTAAACGCCACGGCCGAGCGTGCCGTGCTGAGCCAGCCGGCGATCATGCGGATTTGTTCGGATTCGTCCATCGTCTCACCTGGGCCTGAGCCTTTTGCCGTGAACTGCTGCGGTGATGCAAGAGCGGTCGATCCCCCCCACACCCCTGGGAACGGGCTCCGCGGACCCGGACGCGAGCAATTGGAGCGGACGCACGTTGTCTGGTATGCTGCCGATTCAGGGCCGGCTCCAGAATCCCCTGCCCGCGCGACGGCCCGTCCGTGCGGCGTGGCGGGATCCGGTAAGGCTCGGCGTCCCTCACCATGTCCTCCAGCGAGACCGGTCCATGTTGCAGTACCCTCAGACTTTTCGCGTTCGGCAGACGTTCGAGCGTCCGCGCGTGGAAGACATTCCGGCGGCTGTCGCCGCACAGCTTGGCAAGTTGCAGCTTGCTCGACAAGTGCAGGCCGGGCAGTCCGTGGCGATCACGGCCGGCAGCCGCGGGATTGCCAACATCCACCTCGTGATCCGCGCAATTGCTGAACATTGCCGTCAGCTGGGTGCCAAGCCGTTTATCGTGCCGGCCATGGGGAGCCACGGGGGAGGCACGGCCGCCGGGCAGCGGGCGATTCTGACCGGCTACGGCATCACCGAAGAGTTTTGCGGCTGTCCCATTCACGCCAGCATGGACACCGTCGTGGTCTGCCAGGCCGCGGAGGGGTTCCCTGTCCATTTCGACAAGCACGCCTTCGGTGCGGACCACGTGATCGTGTGTGGCCGCGTCAAGCCGCACACGGGTTTCGTGGGAGACATTGAAAGCGGGCTCATGAAAATGATGCTCATCGGCCTCGGCAAGCACGCCGGTGCACTCATCTACCACCGAGCGATCAAGGATTACAGCTTTGGTCAGATCGTGCGCAGTGTGGCACGGGAAGTCCTGTCGCGCTGCCGGATTCTGGCCGGTGTCGCCATCGTGGAAAACAGCTACGACGAAACGGCGCTGGTCGAGGCAATCGCGCCGGGCGACTTCGAGCGGCGAGAAAAGGAACTGTTGGTACTGGCCAAGCAATGGCTGCCGCGGCTGCCGTTCCGCTCCGCCGACGTGCTGCTGATCGACGAGTTTGGCAAGAACATCAGCGGTACCGGCATGGATACGAACGTGGTGGGTCGCAAGTACCTCGACCACTGCGCCGCGGAACATGAATTCCCGAAGATTCGCAACATCGTGCTGCGCGGGCTGACCAGGGAAACGCACGGCAATGCCACAGGGATCGGACTGGCCGAATTCTGCTTGACTCGCGTCGTCGAGCAGATGGACGTTCATTTCACCCGCACGAACTGCCTGACCGGCGGTCACGCCACTGGTGCGATGATACCGATCCATTACGCGACGGACCGCGAAGTGCTGGACGTGGTTCTGCCCATCATCGGTCTGACCGAACCCCCGCACGCGAAACTGATGTGGATCCGCAACACGCTGGATGTCGCCGAGCTGGAATGTTCGGAGGCATATCTCGCCGAGGCGCGCGAGCGCGACGATCTCGAAATCCTGACCGATGTCCGCCCGTTGCCCCTCGACGAACACGGGATGCTGCCCGGAGTCCATGGATTGTCGCGCGCCTCCCACGCCGTGGCGGCACATGCGGTCTGAGCGGCGAACGCCCACGGGGCCGGCGGAGCGTTAACGCGGAGCTGCACCTAGAAATCTCTCGGCCCCGACAGCCCCGACAGTTGACGGCCGAGTGTTCGTTCC
>JBFWYF010000878.1:0-3544 GCA_050186685.1 Pirellulaceae bacterium | reverse complement strand
CATTTGCCACATAAACCCAAGCATTACCACTGTCATCATCGAACCCATGAGCAGGGCCATGTAGAGACGTTCCTCGCTCCAGCGGATGTGACTGGCGGAGAAAACGTTGGTGTACGTGAGCATCAGCATGAGCGTCGTGGAGACGACAATCATGCCACCAAAGCGCAGATACATGACGCCTGGATCACGGCTGGTCATGGCTGCGTCGCGGGCGGGCGCTCCGCTTTCAGCTGCGTGCATAGCCTTTTGCTGCATTTCGAGTGAGCCCCCTTTAGCCTCAAGAGATGCTAACTCTGAAGCTGTTTCATAGCTGCAACGCGGGGACGCTGTTCTCTGCCTGAGGCCTCGCGACAGGCTTCACGTGGGGCCAACGCGCCACTATCCGGCAGGGCGTGTGACGCTGAGAATGAGATGCACATCCCCGTGGTCAGCGCCGGAGTTCGTGGCCTGTCCCGGATATTTTGGTTCCGCGTGAAGCACGAGCCGCTTAGATTCCGGCTCCGCCGATGCCGACACCAGCGCGTATTTCAGGCCGGCGCTGCTTAATCGACACAATGCCGTTCGCTGGACGGTCTCCGAAGACGCTGTTGACCGCGTTTATGCCGAGCAGTGCCATGGTTCAGTGCTTCATCGAGCGCCTTTCTTCGGGCTCGACTGTTTCGGCGCCCAAGCAATCAATCGAGACGTGCATGGGCGACGGTGACAGGCGTGTCATTCATCGCGCTCGTGGTGGAGTAGCGCGGTTGGAGGCTATTGAGGCCCGCCAATCCACCGCACGAATCGGTCCAAATTTGGCAACTGACCGCCAGCTTCAAAGAGGAAGACGAGGCCAAGCACAAGGCTGAAGATAGCGGCGATGATCCCTACCGCGACGTAAATCGCCCGTTGGCGCCCCGCGGAAACAAATCCGGCCGCTGTCGCCAGCGTTACCACCGAGTTGGACACGAGCAGTCCCACGACGAAGACCAGCAGCGCGGCGATGCCCATTGGCTTCGAATCAGCCCCGACCGCGGTTCCGATAATCAGAACCTGAGTACCTGTTTCGGCACCAATGCCGTGAATGAGGCCGATTCCGTAAGCGGTTCCAGCGCCGTATTGCCTGGTCGGATCGGGCTCGTGCGGGTGTTGACCGCCACCGACAGCATGTCGCAGCCGATGAGTCGTCCTCCCGACGGCATCGAACACCAGCATCCAGCGGCTGCGAAGGTGAAACTCGCCCGTCCCACGAAAGTGGCGGTACAGCGAGTAGAAGAGGAACCCAGCCAGGAGCAGCAAGGTCACGCCTACCACGCGTTCCATCACCGGGTCAATCCAGGCTGGGAGAATGCCCTCGAACAGAATCGCCGCCAGGCCGAGGACCACGACCATCGTGCCGTGCCCGGCTGCGTAAAGCGTACCGAGAACGAGCGGCACCTTTTGGACGACGTGCCTCGAGACCGGCTGAGTCGGCGCCGGGATCGGGAGGCCAGCGGTTGTCGCCAAACCATGTTGTGATTCGTCAGTCAGCAGAACGCCCGGTTCGTGGGAAAGGGCAACCAGCTCTGGTTCAGGCGGCGTCGACGTGGTGCTGGTAATGTCGGTGATAGCGGCGATGTGGTCCCAGTCGACGCCATGTCGCAGGCCAAGCGCGAAAGCGCCGCCCAGAATAGCGGCAGCCTCGCCGACACCCAGCAAGAGAAAGACTGTCACGGCGCAGATACTACCAAACGTAGTGGTGGGCGTGCACTCAATTGCAATTGCAGTCAGTGACTCACCAGCCGAGCCACCGCATGCCTCTTTCCAATGCCTTCCGCGGGGAAACGGCGCGTAGTGTCACTGGGGTCAGCCCGGGAATAGAGCCCCGTTCCAAGCTTCGCTCCGTGCAAGCGGAGTCCCGTCTCCGTTTCGATCGACGGCGCCGATCGTGAACCAGCACGTTGACAGCGCCATTGTTCACTCCTGAGCGCTTCGGATGTTCGCCGCAACGGTCCGGATGGTGGCCACGAGTTCCTCGTCGATCATCTGCTTCCCGACGACACCCGCGGCCCCGAGCCTTTTTGCTTCCGCACGAACACGAGCATCGTCGTGCATCGTCAGGAAAATCACGCGAACTCCCGGGTCATCTGCCAGGATGCGAGCCGCAGCGCTGAGTCCGTCGAGACCGGGCATGCGGACATCCATAAGAATCAGGTCCGGTTTCAGTCTCCGCGCACAGTCGATGGCGCTCAGGCCATCCGGAGCCTCGCCCACGACGTCAATGTCGGGTTCGGCGCGCAACCTCAACAGGAGGCCGCGGCGGATGGGCCTCTCGTCATCCACAATCAGAATTCGCGTCGGTGCCATGCGACCATGTTGGAACCGGGCTCAGAAGGTCGCATCGTGCGCCGGAACAAACCCTCGATCCTACGGCTGACCACCGCACGAATCCTCCGTTAGGAGGATGACTCCTCTTTGACCTGTGCTAGGCTCCATCAGAAGTCCGCCTGGGATACATTCGTATGCCGATCCGGGTCCTCATCGTTGACGATCATTCAGTCGTACGGCAGGGATTGCGCCTGTTTCTCCGCACAGACCCAGAACTGGAAGTCGTTGGAGAAGCGCCTGACGGCGCCCAGGCCCTGCTCCGCGCTGCAGAGCTCCGCCCCGACATTATCCTGATGGACCTGTTGATGCCGGTGATGGACGGGATTGAGGCGATCGGCCGGCTGCGGAAGGAGCTACCTGAGACGGAGATCATCGCCCTGACCAGCGTCCTCGAGGACCGGTCAGTGGTTCGTGCCGTCCGTGCTGGAGCAATAGGCTACCTGCTCAAAGATACGGAGGCCGACGATCTTTGCCGTGCCATCAAGGCTGCAGCGGCCGGCAAGGTTCAGCTTTCGGCCGAGGCGGCAGAACGTCTCATGCGTGAGGTGGCGACGCCAGCCGACCCCGATCCACTGAGCGACCGCGAAGTCGAAGTGCTCAAACTGCTTGCTCGAGGGGCGACGAACAAAGAGATCGCGCTGGATCTTTCGATCCAGGAGACGACGGTGAAATCCCACGTCAGCAGCATCCTGGGCAAGTTGGCGGTCCCGAGCCGAACACACGCGGCCCTGTACGCTGCTCGCACTGGACTGGCTGAACTTGCGAGCACGCCATGACGAGTTCCCCAACGCACTTGGACCGAGACGCCGTCACGGAACACTCCACGCACGGCCCGGCAGGTGACCAGTTGTATCGGGCGATTTTCGAAGCAAGCCGCGAGGGGCTGTTCATTGGCGGTGCTGATGGCCGAATCCTCGAGGCCAACCCCTCACTCGAAGCCATGCTCGGCTTCGGCGATGTCGTGGGCTCCCTCGTGCATGATGTGTCGCCCGAGCTTTGGCGAATCGTAGCGTCCGCGGTCACTGGCGCACGGCCAGCGCGGACGAAGCACCGTCGCGCAGACGGAACCACATTCGAAGCAGAAGTGACCTACCGGCCAATCCCGTACGGCACCGATATGGCGACGCTTGTTGCGGTTCGCGACATCACACGGCAGGTGCGGGTCGAGCAAGTCCTTGAGGATCGTGTCGCGGAACGGACG
>JBFWYF010000877.1:0-3552 GCA_050186685.1 Pirellulaceae bacterium | reverse complement strand
CGCCAGCCAGCCAGCACGGCCCCGAGGGGCTCGGCCGCGCAAGATCGAGAAGACGAACATAGAAAAAGCTCCCCACGCCAACGTGAACTACTGCCTGCGCGATGGCCCTCAGCCTCAGCTTGCACAACGCCGTCCGGCGAAGATCAACCGACGGAGGGAGGACTGCCATCGCTACGACGGACGAAACCGAGGAGTGCGGGAGCACGGCGCCGGCTCGGGTGCAATCGACCATTCAGCCGATGCAGCCTGGCCAGGCTCTATCAGAAAACCCACCACTGGACCGACCGCGGAGCGGTTCATCTGGTCCCCTCTCCCGGTACTCCGGGAGAGGGTCAGGGTGAGGGCATGTGTTTTCTGACAGAGCTTACCTTCGTGGCTCGGCCATCGCCGTGGCCACCGACGCTGGCGAAAAAAACGAACGCCACATCGGCTGGACACTTTGCGACAGCAGCACTCAGACGGCCCGCTCCGCGTTCCGGGGAGGTCCGCGAGCCAGATACGATGAAGGGACATGGACGCGCCGCCATGGAACGGCGGTTTGCTCCACTGATGCCACCAGCCATTCCGAAACGGCCAACAGCACCGAGGTACCGACGCAGGGGGCAGCACAGTATGCGCAGATAGCACACCCTACGTCACATTGCGATCGTTCCGACCTCCAACCGTTACCAGGAGCAGCCCGGCCAGTCCCCTCGGAACCACGCCCACAGAACCCATGGCGTTCGGCTGTGGAGACGCACGGCGAGCCATGCGCGTGACCATGTCGCTCGCCAAGATGGGCAACTCCGTCGTCGACACAGCACGGAGCATGCGCAGTGTGGCACATCGAGCGATGCCACCAGGGCAAACCAGCGTATGTCAACAGCTGGGTCGCGACGAGCAACGCCGCGATTCGATTGCCAAACAAGCCGCACATGTAAGATACCACCCGGAGAGTGCACCAGGCGGTCCGACCAGAAGCCTGATAGTTGCCCGTAGATACGAAACTGTCAAGACGAGTGTTCGGATAGCGGTCTGGATTTTTCTCGCATGCCAGTCGCTCGCCGCTTGCGAAATAGGAGTTGGCGTTACTCGCACCGGTTCCGTTGCCCCGCGGCTCGCCTCCGCCGGCCGGGTAATGGGAAATGGAACGCCCGTCAGTAAACTCAGACGGCCGCGAAGGATCGCCGAGGAAGGGAAGTTCATGTTTCGGCCCCTGGGAAGCAGGTTGGGTAAAGGAACAGAAGAATACTGGTATTCCTCGACGCTCCCCGTGGGAGTGCCATTCAACCATACCACTGCTGGAAATGAGGTTGCGCACATGCCACACCACAAGAACGGACTGCTGGTCATTCCTAAAGGGGCCCATGTCGTTCGCTATGGCAATCCGGTAACACCTGCCAACTCGAAATCGCACCATCGCACCTATCACGACCTGTTCCCCCAACCTCCGTCACAAACGGATGTGGTGCAGGGAAGTATCGGCGACTGCTATTTGATGAGCGCTCTGCATGCGATCCTGGGCTGCCCGACGGGTCCCGCTGCCATTGAAGAATGCATGCTGGATCGCGGCAGTGGCGGGCTCTCCGGCGAAGTCGTCGTCCGATTCTATGATCAGGGACTGGCGCCCCAGTACATTTCGATTACGAAGACAGTCGTCACAGGCCTGGGCGCCCGCAACACGATCTGGGTCAAGCTGTTCGAGAAGGCCTACGCAGCCTTTTTCCTTAATCGACAATACGCCGAGCTCGAAAGTAAAGCTGGTCACCAGCACGGTCGCGCCAGCGATGTGTTCCGCGCCATCTTGGGAAGCGATGCAGAAACTTACGGCTGCGTGCAGAACCACGCCGACTTCATGAAATTGATGGGCCTGACAAGCGGCAACCGTTCGCCAAACTTGAACAAGCAGGTGAGGGAAAACGTGTTTGCCGGGAACGGCGAACTGCTGGAAGCCTGGAAGAATTGGTACACCCAGCAGAAGGCAATGGCCTGGACGAACACGAAAGGCGCCGGCTGCGTGGTCGTGCGTTTCGAAGATTACGAGCGTTTTCTCCAAGGCGCTGGTGCGGATATGCCCGTCAACGTCCGCGAGCACCTCGCGGACTGGATCAAGACCGAGGGCATTCTGCCGGGACGGCGCGGTACCGGCATCTACTCGGCCCATCAACGCGAGATCTACACCAAGATCAAGAATGCACTCGCCGCGAAGAAGCCCGTTTCAGTAGGATCGAATTCTTCCGTGGCCAAGTCCGCCAAGATCATCGGTAAAGGCCTGGCGGGTGAGGGAAAAGCGCAGTCAGGCCTCGTCGGCCAGCATCAGTACTCGCTGCTGCGGGCCAAAGACGAAGAGGGGTTATGCTGGGTCGAGCTCCACAATCCCTGGAACGATTGGGGAGTGCGCTACGAGCGCGGTATTCATCGAGGAGGACACAAGGACGGACTCCCCTACTTGCGACCCGTGAACGATCCCGCCGCCGGTACGTTCTGGCTAGAACTCTGTGACCTGACAAAGCACTTCAAAAGCGTGTTCGTCGGCGGTCAAGAGCTCCGGTAACCTCGTTCGCAGTCTGGTAGCTCGTGCCGCGAGAAAGGGGAGACGTTCTACCGGGTCTGGGAGGAATGACAACTCTCGGGGTCGCTCGATGTGGCGGAGGGCGCGGATCACGACGGCGGAGCATCACGACGGCGGAGCGTCGTGCCACAATGGCGTTCAGTTTGCGGGCTTCGTTCGCTTCTGGGCCAACAGCCACTCGTAGAGCGCTGGATCGTCATAGGTCACCGTCCAGCAATCGTGCGCGGCGTCTGGATAAATCGTGAACTTGGGCTCCGCACCTGCCTTCTTCAGCGCATCGATCATCGCTTGCGAACGCTCCAGCGGCACGCCGGGATCCTTCGCACCGTGGAACGCCCACACCGGCAGATGGGCGAATTGCCGCGCCCAATACGCTTCTCCTCCACCGCAAATCGGCGCGATGGCGGCCAACCGATCCGGAGCATAAGCGGCGAGCCGCCACGAACCGAACCCGCCCATGCTCAACCCCGTCACGTAGATCCGATCGGGATCGATGCGGTACTTGGCACAGATGTCGTCGATTAAGGCGACCAACTCGATCGGCTCCCACCATTTTCCCGTTGGACATTGAGGCGACACGACCACGAACGGGAACTCCTTTCCCGCTGCGATCAACTTCGGCGGGCCATGCTTCTTGACCAGTTCCAGATCGTCGCCACGCTCACCGGCCCCATGCAGAAACAACAGCAAGGGCCACGGCGTCGGCTGCTGCTCGTAGCCTTTGGGCAGCGACAGCAGATATCCCATTCGCACGGGAACCTGGGCATTCAGCTCCGATTTGACCTGGCCGTCGGAAGTCCCTTGCCCCGATGCGCTGATCGGCAATACCAGCGCCACGAGGAACACCAGACCCCAATGCGGACGTCGCGCGCTCATACTCCACCTCCCATCGAACAGGATTTTGACTTCGATATCCGGGAGATTGTACCCTCGGACCGGCCACCTGTCGGCAGGGTCTGGAGGGTGAGGACAGAGCCTAGTAGGCTTGCGGCGGACGATAA
>JBFWYF010000876.1:0-3557 GCA_050186685.1 Pirellulaceae bacterium | reverse complement strand
TGACTCCGCCTCCCCAACTCGACAAACGCGCCCTGACGGTAAACATGACGGTCGACGTCCTGTCGCTCAACGCGGCCCCGAAGGACGCCAGCGAGCCGCCGACGCCGGAAAAACTGCCCAAACAGGACGTTGCTGCCTACGCGAAAACAATCCTGGGCCGCAATTTCTTCTTCCCTGCGAACAAGCCCCCGCGCTTTGCATCTGTCAGTTCCCAGCGAGGCTATCCCAATAAAACCTTGTCGTTCAGCGTCAAGGCTTCTGATCCGGAAAACGGACGATTGAACTATAGTCTCGCGTCCGGACTGGAAGGGGCCCAAATTGACGAACGCAGCGGCGAGATTCGCTGGACGCCGGCGAAGCTGGGCAATGACTACGAGATGGTCGTGCGGGTCACCGACGATGGCGTACCTGCCTTAAGCACGGAGGAGCGTATTCGGATTTCCGTCGTCGACCCGCCCGTTCCGGTCGTTGAGGATCCCTTTGCTAGAGACGACCCGGCTCGCGACGCGAGCATCACCGCCCTGGTGGGTCCCCCGGATAATCTGCAAGTTTGGGTGAAAGTCCTGCGCGGGCTGGGTGATCAGCCGCGCACGCTGCACTTGAACCGGGGCGACCAGATCGCGGTGGGGAGCTTCCAGGGGATCGTGAAAGAGGTACGCGATCGCGAGGCCGTATTCGAGCTCAAGGATGGCCGAGTGGTCACCGTGGGTAGCGGACAACCACTGGTACCCCGCTCGAACAAATCCGGTTAAGCCCGAACGGAGGAACTTCCTGATGCATCCTGGAAAGGCGTTTCTCGGCGGTTGGGCGATTCTCTTTCTCGCGGCGAGTGCCGCCGCGCAGCAACCGCGGCAGGTGCCCCGCGAAAACGTGCGATTCAAAGGTACGATCAAGGCCCTCGCGCGCGGATTGCTGCAGGTGGAAGACGAGGAAGGCGCACAGCGCCTCGTGGCGATCGAAGCCAGCCCTCAGGATATCTCATTTGCGGGCTTGGCCGGCCCGAGTTTCCTGCGGCCGGGTATGCTGGTGCAGTTCAGCGCCGTCGTCGATAAGAAAGGGGAAGCCACGCGGCCGATCACGGAGGTCAAAGTCGTTACTCCCCGCCCCGGTCTGGAACTGGGCGCACGTTCGGAGGGAGGCCTGGAGGGCAAGGCGCTCTTTGCGACCGACGAGGAGGAGAAGCAGGGGGGCGGCACCGATAAGCCATTTTTCATTAGTGGCATCGTTCGCGCTGTCAAAGAGGGGAAAATCCTCGTTGTTGTGGCCGGTGCCGCCGTGCGTGGTGAGTTGGCCGACAACTGCACGGTGTCCGTGAATATTGCTGACTACTCCCTGGCGCGCTCCGGTGACGCCGTGGAGATCGCTGGCTGGCACGTGGCTGGGCAGCCGCAGCAAGTTCGTGCGCAACAGGTGAGCATTGTCGCTAGTAAACCGCTGGACAGTGTTGATGAAGCAGAAAAACAGAAAGGTCCCCGCCGCAGAGCAACGCGAAAAAACGGCGGACCATCCGACGAGCCCGCTCCGGCCGCCCGTCCGTCCGGAGAGAGGGAGTCACGCGGAGAAAAGCCCGAATCCAAGTCGAAGGGATAGGGTTCGCGAAGGAGTGGCGATCCGGAACCACCCGGTGGCTAGCGGAGATCCGTCCCCTTGCGGCGGATCGGTTTCACCCGGATCCTCGCCTCTACTGGTCTGACTTCCTAGGTGAGGCCCATCGGAGTTTGATGGCGTATGGGCCTCCGGGCGGCGACTATCATCGAGCCAACATTCCCACGTTCTCGTCGGCGCTTCACGCGTTCTTAACGGGGATACGAGAAGCTGCGCGGCACCGGCCGCGGGCTGCGGAGTTGTGGCACGAGCAGCGCCGGCATGGGGGTTGGGCTCTGCCGGGAAAACAGAGCGCCTCAGCAGTGTGACCGGCGCCGAGCTTTGCGCGGATGGTGATGGCCGCCGCCCCCCTCGATGAAGGAGAGCAGGGGAGCGGAGGAGCGGACCCGAGCGGAATCGCACGCATGGGGGATACATCCCAGGCCGGGGAAACGCGAAGTTTCGCTAAACAGGCCTTCCACTAAGGTCGAATGCGAATAGAATAGCCTGTTCACTGGTGTGCAATGGCGAGCAGAGTTGCAGCCGGTGTCCCGCCTCGGCCAGCTCTTCCGCTGCTGAACCCCACGGACTTGGTTATTGGCGCCGGCGAAAAAGTTCTCGGCGCCCTATCCTAACGTCGAGCGGCTGTTACAGTTGTGAAAACCGCTATCCGCCTTTTGGGGATATCGGCGACTGTCTGCGCGAGCGAACCCGGGATGCGAAAGGAACAGGGACGCGAGTGGACTACGGAATGGTCGCGGGGATCCAGGCGGTGGAGTGGAGCGTTGGTATCCGTGCATAGCGAATGCACAGGCCTAATTTGGACATGAGATTGATATGAATCTGGCAAACATCCGCAACATCGGAATTTCGGCTCACATCGACTCGGGCAAGACCACACTGAGCGAGCGTATTCTGTTCTACAGTGGGCGGATTCACCGGATGGAGGAAGTTCATGGTGGTGGTGATGGTGCCACGATGGACTATATGGACCTGGAAAAGGAGCGCGGTATCACGATTACCAGCGCCGCAACCCAGGTCGAGTGGGAAGACCATACCATCAATCTGATCGATACCCCCGGGCACGTGGACTTCACCGTGGAAGTCGAGCGCAGTCTGCGGGTGCTGGACGGGGCGGTGCTGGTGCTGTGCGCGGTGGGTGGTGTACAAGCGCAATCGCTGACCGTCGATCGCCAGATGAAACGCTATCACGTTCCTCGACTGGCCTTCATCAACAAGATGGATCGCACCGGCGCGGACGCCCAGCGTGTGGTGGGCCAGGTCCGCGAGAAGCTGGCTTGCGACGCGGTGATGATGCAGTTGCCGATCGGTGCTGGCGAGACTTTCGCGGGCATCATCGACCTGGTAAGCATGGAAGCCGTCTATTTCGAAGGCAAGCAAGGCCAGACGGTTCAGCGGACGGCCATCCCGGCGGAACTGCTCGAGGATGCGAAGCATCATCGGGCCTTGATGCTCGAACAACTGGCGATGTACAGCGACGAGTTGATGGAGAAGCTGCTGTCTGAGGAGGAAGTGTCGCAGGAGCTGATCCACTCGGTCGTGAAGAGCGCCGTCCAGGGGCAGGATCTGACGGCGGTGTTCCTCGGTTCCGCCTACAAGAATAAGGGCGTTCAGCTGCTGTTGGATGCGGTGTGCCGGTATCTGCCGTCGCCCCTGGATCGCGAGATCAAGGCGAAGGCCTGGGATAACCCGGAGCAGATCGTCACGCTCGAGTCGGATCCCGAGAAGCCGTTCGTGGCCATGGCCTTCAAGATCGTTGATGATTCGTACGGTCAGCTGACCTTCATGCGGATCTATCAAGGTACGGTCGAGAAGGGGCAAGTCTACTGCAACCAGCGTACGGGGCGGAAGGACCGCTTCAGCCGCATCGTGCGGATGCACGCGGATCGGCGCGAGGAAATCGATTCGGCTTCGGCTGGCGACATCGTGGCCATCATGGGTCTCGACTGCGC
>JBFWYF010000875.1:0-3568 GCA_050186685.1 Pirellulaceae bacterium | reverse complement strand
ATCTGAAAAAGCGTCTCGCCGAGCAATACCCGGAGGACATTGACGCGTACACCGAGGGGAAGACGCAGCTCATCCTCAGGATTCTTCGCGAGGCGGGGGTGCGTGCAGACGAACGGGAAGCGATTGAACAGATCAACCGAAGGACGGTCCAACCTCCAAATGGAGCCGACGCGCCCGTTGACTCGTGCCATCATGTCGCCGCGGCGCGCGGCTCGTTTGGAGTCGTTAGGCTGCTCATCCATCGCTATGCAGGTTGAATGTCGCAGGGCCGAGCCGAATGATTCTGAAGCGATCGCTGACGTTTACCTCAGATCTCGCAAGGAGCTCGTCACCTGTGCGCCGCTTGTGCATCCGGACGTCGAGGTTCGCCTGTGGATTCGGGACGGGCTGATTCCTTCCGGAAGTGTCACGGTTGCAGTTGTTGAGGGCCGCGTGGTGGGCTTCATGGCGGTCTCAAAGGACGCCGAATCCAGTTGGGTCGGTCAACTCTACGTGCTGCCAGAATCGGTCGGTCGAGGTGTCGGTTCCCGGCTGCTGGAGGTCGCGCGCGAGGAGTTGTCGCCGCCAATCCGCCTGTACACCTTCCAAGCCAATCAGCGGGCGAGAGTGTTTTACGAGCGCCACGGGTTCGTGGCTGTCGCATTTGGCGACGGCTCTGGCAATGAAGAACGCTGCCCGGACATCCTTTACGAATGGATGCGGGAATAGGGAACCCCCGTCACTTCCAAGTACTTTCAACATGGATCTTCTCGACCGCCTGCTCGGACACGACGCGTGGACAACACGCCAGTTGATCGAGCGTTGCAGCGAGTTGTCAGATGAGCAGCTAGACCGTCAATTTGATATCGGGCACCGTTCCATTCGCGCCACCCTTCAGCACATCATCTTCAACATGGAGGCGTGGTCCGCCCTGATGGCGAGGGTGGAAGTGCCGAGGTCGACAGCGCCGAACCACGAACAATCGATGCCGCATTTCAGCAAGCGACTCGATCGTGCCGCGGATCGACTTGCCGAGGTCGCCAAAGCTGTTTCTGCTCGTAGCGCTTGGGACGAACGTTGGCTGGACGTACTGGACCAGCCGCCCGTCGAGAAGACGTATGGTGGTGCAATCGCTCACGTCATCACGCACAGCATGCATCATCGTGCGCAACTGCTCTACATGCTACGGCAGCTTGGAGTGAGCGACCTGCCAGAAGGCGACGTGTTGTCCTGGGAACATCAACGGGAGTCGGCCTGAACCTTCAATGGAGCAGACGCCACCGCCATCCTGTGCGATCCTGTCGCCGCGGCGCGCGGCTCATTTGGACCGTTAGACGATCGTCGCCAACGATGGAAATGGAGCGAACGGTTGTACCTGCCAAAGCGCTTCGGAAACTCGAACTTGGACCGATCCCTGGCGGTGATGCGCGGGGCTCCACTCGCGACGCTGGTGTCCGTGGACGCTGACCACCAGCCGTTCATCAGCCACCTCCCTTTGATCATCGAACAGGAGGAGGCGAATCTCGTGATCGTGGGACATCTGGCGCGAGCGAACGCGCACTGGAGACTGCTCGCCGGTCGCGAAGCGACGGCGATCTTCCACGGTCCGAACAGCTACATCACGCCGCAGTGGTACACAGAGAATGATGTTCCAACCTGGAATTACGCCGTCGTGCATGCACGCGGGCCAGTGACGCTGATTGAGGATCGTGCGGGCATTGTCCGGTGCCTGGAGAAGCTGACCGCGGTTGTTGAGGACGGCATGGGTCGTTGGCAATTCTGGATTCCTGACGATCTGGCTGGAGGCGTGGAGAGGCATATTGTCGGTTTCCAGATGCAGGTGAAGTCACTGCTAGCGAAGTTCAAGCTGAGCCAAAATCGCTCGGCAGCCGACCGGGCTGGCGTAATGCGCGGCCTGGGCACGCGTGCGGACGACGGCAGTCGCGGCATTCTGGCGTTGATGGAACAATGGGAGATGGAGAAATCCTGATCGCCACGGTGGGACATCAAATGGAGCCAGCGCGCCCATCCATCCTGCCCGTTCGAGTGTCCGGCGTCTACTGATTCGCACGGCGGCCTCATTTCTGAAGCGAACCACTTGCTGGAACTTCGCCAAGCGCTTCTGACATTCCCGGATACGGTGGGTGGGCGTGGCGCGCGTTGTCTTTTGAAACACGTCAAGAATCACGATCGCATCCGAGGCCACGTGGAACGCAGCCTAACAGGCGTTTGCGTGAGACGAAGACTCGCGCTGCGGCTCAGCGCCGATTTTAGGCGCCTGAATCACCGACGCTTTGAACTGTGCTGCCGAATCCAATCAGCAAGTGCTTCTTCTGAGACCGTGCCATCGGCCAAGGCCAGGATCTCGGCAACGACTTCACCGTCTGTGGCCGAGAAGTCGCGGCCATTCATGCCGAGAGATGTGACCATGGCCAAGAATCCGATGCGCTTGTTGCCGTCGCGATATGGATGGTTCTTCACAAGGCCGAAGGTGTAGGCTGCGGCGAGTATCGGCACATCGGTACGATCGGCGTAATGCCACTTCTGTTGCGGCCGAGCCAGGGCAGATTCGAGCACGTTTTCGTACCGAATCCCTGGCAGTCCGCCGTGTTCTCGCAATTGGTCGTTGTGGATGGCGTCGACAACGACACGACTGAGCCATTTGGGCTCGAGACGGCGCTTGGCCACCAGCTACTTCGCCAACTCTCGCAGCGCGTTCCGATACTTCTTCGCAGCCTTGGCGGCTACTCGCAACGCACGCTCGGCGTCCGGGTCGTAGGGGGTCAGCAGAATCCCACGATCGGTTTCCACTGCTAGGACGCGGTCGCCGGCTTCGAGCCGCAAGCGATCGGCCATGTCCTTGGGGAGCGTGGCGCTCACCGAGCCCCCAGCCTGGCGCAGGGTCACTTCCTTGGTCATGCCAAGGAAGTAGCATATTAGTGCTACTGCAACCTGACCAGCGGTTGCGGCCGACGACGGGCGGTGCAATCATGAGCCGCGCTGCTGAATCGCAGTCGCTAGGTGCTCTGCTCCAAGCGGACGCGACACATGCATATCCCTCCCGCAGTCCGAGCGTTCGTCGAAGGAGCCGAATGTGACCCGGTCCACATTGGCAAGTCGGCCGCGTCCGTGTTTCGACTGCGGTCGCACGTGGGGACCCTGTTTCTCAAGATGGCCATGGTCACCGACCGCGACGGGTTGGAGGCCGAAGCCGAACGTCTGCGATGGCTGGCCGGAAGGCTGTCGGTGCCAAATGTCGTGTCATTTGCGAAAGACGACGGCCGAGAGTACTTGCTCGTGACAAGCGTGCCTGGCGTGAATGGCATCGAAGCCGGTCGTGAGCATCCAGCGGGTGTCACAACCGGATTGGCCCAGGCGCTCAGAATGCTCCATGCGCAGCCAATTGACGCATGTCCATTCGACCAGACTGTGGCAGCCCAAATCGAGCGGGCCCGCCAGCGGGTCGTGGCTGGAGTGGTCGATGAAGCCGACTTCGACGAGGAGCGGCTCGGTCGCACGGCGCAGGCACTCTTGACGGACGTTGAGGCGTGGCGGCCTGTCGACGAAGCCCGCAGCTTGACGCACGAGA